>JABMQX010000537.1 GCA_013203085.1 bacterium
ACGATGATCGTCGGTTCGGCCTCCAGGACAACTTGCGCGGGGACAATCGCGGGCACGAGCTTAAGAAGGATGGCGGGGAGGAAAAGCGGCATCCATGCGGTTATCAGGTCTCTAATTGTTGCGTACATCGGGTATTCGGGTTCTCCCCGTCTTGCCGGTAGAGATTCAGCCTCCGGTACAGCATGCTGTTTTGTCTGACAGGTCAACGCCCAGTGCGGTTCTTCACAAGAAAAAGGCGCGTCAGTGCGTATTCCTTACTCGGGGAATACCTGAGAAGGATACCACACCGGACCGCGCCACGAGAACAGGGAAACCGATTCTATTCGGCGGGCGGGGATTGAACCGGCCCGCAATCTCTACCCCAAACCGGACTACGGAATCACGTTCACCCGGTAGAATCGCTCCTTCAAAGAGGACGCGTCAGCATCCACGAGGTCGGTGTCTTCTGCCTCCGCGCTGATGGGGGTTCCCAGCAGGTACCAGGTTCGCAGATCGCTCGAGCAGGAGATGCGATAGCGTTTTCCGTGAATACTCCGCCACCGAAGCCGGGGCCCGGACTGCGTGGGCACAATGTCAAGGAAGTCGAGGAACGATTCGCGGTCATTGGCATTCGTGCCCGCGCGACACTCGTCCTCGTTCGAGACGCCGTCGCCGTCGTCGTCACCATCTGCATCATTGACCGCCTCTATGCCGCCCCAGATGGACCGCTCCCATGAGTCGGAAAGCAGGTCTCTATCGATGTCGTCGTCCGTTGCCGGGGAGAAAGTCACAGGATGCATGAAGCTTCTGACCCAGTCGGGCGGGGGCGGTTGCTCGCCGTTTTCCAGCATCTCGGTCCATTTCTCGTCCGTCAACCTGTCGCTCATGGGCCACTTGAACTCGTAGTAGGAGAAGACCGGCCCCGCTCCCAGGACAATCTTCCCCTGCGGAATTTTGTAGGCGGCGACGATGTACTTGACATAGCCGACAGCTTCCTCCAGAACCTGATAGGTGTTGAGGTCCGTGTGGACGTCAGCGATTAGAGTTGTCCCTCGCGCCTTCTCATCGGAAAGCCCTTGCACGAGAGGTTTCAGAACACCTCCAAAGTGCCGTATGTAGTTGCAGTCCTCCATACTCAGTTCCCGCCCCTCGACTTCAGCGATGGAGATATCGGTAAGACGGCCCAAGATCTCTTCGAGACCCCGGAGTCTCTCCTCCTGCGTGGCGTCCAGAACATTCATGTCGGATAAACCCGTTCGGGTCATCCGGGTCAGGGCACGAAGCCGGTTGTAGAACTCAGGCACTGGCTCCACGCATCCGGGGTCGGGCTCGGGCGGGATGGAGGACGGCGGAGTGTAGCTCTGCTTGGCGTAAAGGATGGTGTCATGTCTCAGTTCCGTCCAGGACGCCAGGGCTGTATTCAGTTGCTTATCCTGCCAGGCCCTGCCTTGCATGAACCCAGGGTATCCCTGCCCGTAGCTGTCGAGGAGAGATTTCAATGTGTAGAGCCAGCTCCAATACAGGTTTCTGTTCCAATCGTCCTCGTTGAAAGTGGCGAAGAGAGCGACCAGTTCGTTCAGAGCCTTGTCGTAGTCCACGTAGTCTGTATCCCCATCCCGTTCCAGGATTGCGAGGGCGTCGTCGGAACCGAGAACCGCCATCACATCCAATCCTCTGGGAAAACATCGCATGGGGCCGGCAGGCGTAACTTCCATCGTGAAAGGATGCCCCGACCCGAGATAGCCGGCAACAACCGGAAACACGAGGTTCTGAAACATGTACGAATCAGGGACGAACCGCTGCCCCATGAGCCGCATCCCTTTGGTCTTCTCCAAGACCTCGTCGAGCTTTTCAGGCGTGATTGGGGGCAACACGAAGATATGGCCTGTGCCACCATAAATCTGGGGACTGCGCAGGAGAGCCAACTCCACCTTGAGGTCGAACATTTTCTCTTCGTCGTTAAAGTCCTCTACGTCCATCGGCCAGCCAAAGACCTTCATGATGGATTCTTTGTACTCGTATGGGGTCAAGTCGTCGGCCAGGCCGACGAAGAAAGCGGTCACGGCGTAGATCCTGTTCCAGATGCCCGCAATGGACTTCCCTTCGGTTTCCAGACTGTCGAGAGCGAGGGTGATGAGAGAAGCCTGGATGGTCTGGATTCTGGCATCCCATACAGAAATCAGGGCTTCCCCCATGGGTCCCCATATTTCGCTGCCTTTCAGCAGGAAGGACATTCGTCCATACCACATCATGGCCTTGAAGAATTTCTGGAGCACCTCGCTGCGAGTGTAGTGCCCTCTGGGGACATACTGGGAATAGTCCTCCATGTAAATGAAGATCGGGCTGGGGCTGAAGCCTTCGTGCGCGTCGATCAGGGCCAGTTCGTCATTCACCTCTTCGGTAACATAATCGGGAACGCTCACTTCCTCGCCGAGCAGCTTCATTGCCACAGTGAAGAAGGCAACGTTCCTTCGTGCTGCCTCCTTCAAATCGTCCGAGAAGGACTCGTACTGTGCAAGTGATTCTCCCAGGAGCGCATTGGACATTACCACGAGACTGGCAAAGAACTCGTTCTCTTCCACGCACTTCAGAATCTCGTCGAAATGGATGTGATAGATATGGAGAAGGGAATCCGAGGTCACGAAGATCGGTATCCCATCATCCTCCAGGTCCAGGTAAGGGTCCACCACGTCGTCGTACATCTTCCCCCACGGGGTCGTTGCATTCACGACAACGAAGCCATTCCGCTCGATGGCCTCCCTGGCGTTGTCGTCGAGATGGAGCCGCGTGGCGACGAATTCCCCGTTCCCCACATCCTTGAGTTGGATCGGCAGGGAGTAAGAGGGAGCAGCCGGTGATACCTCGATGGGCTGCCCGTCATAGTAGGAGGACAGTTGCAGTTTGGCTATCCCTCGCGTTTCGTCTGCCCCTGCGGGCATTGCCCCGGAACAGAGGATTGCCACTAAGACAACGACGGCTGCAAGGGGCAGCGTGAGGGAGGAAGCTGATCGGATCAAAGATTTCATTTTCCCTACCTCCTTGACGAGAAAGGGTTCTGATTGGTAGGACTGGAGTCCTCAGCCGACACCTGCAGTTTATATTTTACCGCAAAATTCTCCGAAATCAAAAACAAATGTTGGATGGCGTGCGTAATGCCTCAGTTACGAGCGGGAGCGCCACCGTCACTTGGAAACGGTGCGCTGCAGTTCTTGAGGCGGCATGGGCATCTTGCCCATGATCCCGCGCGCCCCGCTGAGGGCGGGATGGCACGCTGCCCCACGACGGGCCCGCGTCGTTCCAACGCGCCCCTCACCGCCAATAAGTGAGGGATTACGAAAATGCGAAAAATTTCTCTATCTTCCCCCGACGGGAAGAGCCATCGCCCCGCGGCTCTCTGAGTGACCGCTCCACACCCCATTCAGCAATCGATACCGCTTCCCACGCTTGCCTTTCTTCAAGTCGAACCCTTCCAACAGGACCACCAGCTCCCAGGCCGCTACCTCCTTGCGTCCCATCTCGCTGAAAGGGAACTGAAACGTCCCCGCCTCTAAACGCTTGTACCAGATCGCCCAGCCATCCCGATCGCAATGCAGATTCTTCACCCGATCACCTCGCCGATTGCAGAAGACGAACAGATGCCTTGAAAAGGGATTGCACCGGATGATGTGCTTGGCAATCATCGAGAATCCATCGAACGAGCGACGCATATCGGAAGGCTGCGTGCAGAAAAACACCCGGATGGCCGCAGGCTTCGCTCGGTACAGTTGTCATCGGTCTCCAAGTTACCAGCCTGGCAAGAAACCGAGGCCTGAATAGGAAGGGCCTCTACGTCTAATTCTTCGAAGCTCCCTCTCGCGATGGACTCGCCCCACTACGCGTGATAATGTGTGTACTCTGAACGAAAGGCAAGAAACACTCGTAGGCAGCGCTACGGCCAACATAACGCTTTGCTCGCGCGCATCGCGTCCGCTGCCCATCTCCTGTCACAGGATTTCATCCGAGATGTAGAAAATCTGGCTGTATTCGTGTCCGGGCTCACCAATCTCCGACAGCATGGTAACTTGATAGACCCCGGGAGTGTAGTCGCCCCGCTTGACCGCGATCTCCAGAGTCGCTTGCCCGGGAATGTGTCCTAACGTCAACTGCATCTCAAAGCCGAAGTCCGTCGCCAATCCCGTCGGTGGCCGCGGACTCTTGTGGCGCGACCGACACGGCCCCGGTGATCACTACGGTCAAACCTGTAAACGACCCGCCCGTCGCGACGGACGACGCCTCCAGTGAGCATGACGACATCACCATCAACCACCCCCTTCCGGCATGCTCGGGAACGACCCACCGGTGGCCAAGTTTGGCTCACACCGCGGGCAATGCCCACCCTGCGTCCACCTTTTGCAAAACCCAGGGATGAAGATTCGATCCCTCGCCCCTCTTCAAATCGCTTTGGCGAGTGCACCCCTCGCCTCTGGTCGCTTCGATTGCTACGGACGAGGATCAATGCGGCGAACGCCTGACCAGCTTGAAGCGGCCCCATTTCACCCTTAGGACTTTGAATGGTTGTGGATGCAACGGATCGTCGACTATCGGTGGGGGTTCTATATGAGCCGGGTAGAAGATCTCAACGCGGTGAACAGCGAGAGGTTGTCCCGGTGATCGCGAAAGGAAACCCAGCAACAGCTTGCTGAAAGAGGGACGGGCCTTCTTGAGCGGCGCTTCGTCGGGACCTGAAGCGGTATAGTACCCCGTCGTATAACTGGCCCCCCTGGACTCAAGACCGGAAGCGGGCCGCCCGCTTGGGAAGGTCACTGCCCTACCCAAGAAGGTTACGGGCGCATGGATGGGCGTGTGCTCGAAGTCCCCGGTCAAGTGGTAAATCGCTCGAGGGCTCTTGCCGACCTCGCGAAGTTCAAAGAACCAGTGTTCGCGCCGACGTGGGTCGAGGAACCTGCCTGGCTCCAGGACGCACCGGATCGAAAGCATGCGCACTCGTGCCCCCGGAACGTTGTACTCATCGAGTTTCGCGAGGGTCGGGCCATAGGGGTCCACGCGCCCGTCTGCCCCTCTCCACCCGAAATGATGAAGCTGAAATGTCTGGATTGCCCGTATCGTCTTTCGTCCACATATCCCGTCCACGGCCAGCGGCACTTTGGGTCCACCCTCGGTTGGAGGAACCTTATTCAAAAGTTTCTAGACTTTCTTGACGTCGTTGGGGCGATTGACTCCCCCCATGCGTCCAACAGATGCTGTAATCGTCGTAATGCTGGTTGGCATGAGATGCCCTCCTTGTGTTGATGCAATGACATGCGGCCCCCTCCGGCGCCGTCAAGTTCCAGCGTCATATTGGCCACGAATAATCAGGTGCGGCACGGTACAACATAGCCCCGCTCCTATCTGCCCACCAATGACCATGTTGTTTTGGATAATATCGCGAAAAAGCAATCTCGTGCAATAAAAGACGAGGACTAATGGCAATCCGTTAGTTGTAGGTCTCACGAGGATTGTTCTTGGCGTATGCGCCACCGACACGGCCCTGGGGCCTTGCCTCGCAGCCGCAGAGGACTCAGACCACGCCCGAGGTAACTTCTACGAGTGCACCCCTCATTCGGAACGCGCGGTGACGATTTCTCCGCGCCCTCCGTGGTGACCCCCTTCCCGCTCAGACTAAGGCGCTAGCAGGGAGCCGCAACCCCCTCCTTATTGACTGTGATGGGCACGTTGGAGCGCCCCGAGGCCCTTCGTGCGACAGCGTGGCACGGGCGTCTCGCCCGTGGGATCATGGGCAAGATGCTCATGCCACCAAAATACAGCGGCACCTGCAACACCAGGCGCGTCGAAAATCCCTCAGGCTACATCGCACGTTCCAACACCATTGATCAAGAGGTCCCGACTGCCGGGAAAAACGGACAGCGCGCTCAGCAGTCTGCGGGTTCGCGACATTGGCACGAAAGACAATTTCCGAAGCATGGATTTGCCAAATAAGAAAGCTTTAGTCACAGATCGTGCGATTTGGCAATTATGCGTGCGCACAATTTTTGAAAAGGCCGAAAATGTGCCTAACTGTATAGCGTTGTGTCCGGAGTGCTCTTGATGAGAAAGGTGTGAGTTTTTGGAATCTCCGCTGGACCCAGAAGGTCTGGAGACCTCTTGAGCTGCTTGGCGAACTGGGCCGCGTGCGGCAACTGTCAACAAAACGTGGATCACGCACAACAGAACGGATGCTTTTCGGCAGATTCTCTATCTGATTGCCGAAATCTTTAACCTTTGTGCCGAAAGATTGGTTCGACGCTCTTTGTTTGGGCGATCAGATTCTCGTGTTCCTGTTTGCAGGAAGGTTGATAGCTCAGGCCTAACTCGACGGCAAGCCTGAAGAGTCCTGGATCGCCCGGCGGGATCGCTGCTGTGATGGGCAAATCGAGCGTATAGAAAAGGCAGCTCCTCGCAAGGCAGGGATCGCTGGCAGGCACGTACCAGCATTTCTTGAATGGAGGTTTCTCGTCCTTACCGACGGGCCGCCACGCCATTGCCTTCAGAGCGAGCCGCGCTACGCCCTTCTTTCTGGCCTTCTCAATCACCTGCGGCCCAAACGCCCCGTTTTGAATGCACACGACATTGAGCGGAAAGAGAACGCTGTCGAACCCGAAGCTATCCATAGCTTTCAGCGCCGCCTCAACGGAGTGGGCTGAAAACCCAAGAAAACGCACTTGACCCTTCTCTCTCGCGCGGACAAACACCTCCATAGCGCCACCCGGAGCCACAACCTTATCTACATCTTCCACGCTGTCCAGCGCATGGAGTTGGTAAAGGTCAATGTGGTCGGTCTTCAGAAGTCGCAACGATTCTTCCAGCTCTTTCTGGGCCCCTGGCGCGTCGCGCCTTTGGGTCTTGCACGCCAGAAACACCGCCTTTCGGTACCGCCTCAGCGCGGGCC
This sequence comes from bacterium, assembly GCA_013203085.1. Lineage (GTDB taxonomy): Bacteria > Auribacterota > JABMQX01 > JABMQX01 > JABMQX01 > JABMQX01. Next base: position 6,905 of record JABMQX010000537.1, read on the forward strand.
CCAGTCTCTCCTGAGCGTTCCCGTAACTGGGTGCGACATCGAAGTAGTTCACGCCACGATCCGCCGCCCACGCGACGATCTCGTTTGCCTCGGACTGGCCGATCTTGCTGACAACGATGCCTCCTAAGCCGACAATGGATAGCTCGATACCGGTTTTGCCGTAAGGGCGGCGGGGTAGCTGCCCACTCGGTCTCGATTCAGCCCAGCTCACGACGGGTTTCGCGCACGCCGCACCAACGGCGACAGTAGCGACGCTTGTAATAAATTCCCTCCGTCTCATCTTTCGTTCCTCTTGTTGACGAATAGTTGCCGCCAAAGCGGAAGATATTTCGCCAGACGGCGTTTCGAGCTTTTTTATAGCACGATAGGAGCTGATATACAAAATAAGATTGCCCGCGATCTTCAGCGTCAGAAGAGATCGGACCAATCCTGTAGTGTTTCACAGAAACCTGGAGGAAAGGGGTGCAGAACGTTGGGGTTACCTCCTTGAGCGGCAAGGCGGAGGCAATGAGGAGAGAAGCTGAAAATTGGGACGCAAGGGCCATGGGACGGCGGGCAGATCGCTGTTCAAGCCTGCGCACTCAGAGAGCGGAACGTAAGCATCTCACGGTTTCCGGTTGGTCAAAAAGACGTTTAAACGTGCGATAGCTCTCACAACGATGGGATGAGGAGGACTGCCAAGACGACGATCACCGAATAGGCAGCCGTAAGCGCCGAAAGGGTTCACTATATGTTCGGCTGCCTCCCGATGTCGCTACAATCAGATTAAGCGGCTTGCCTCCATCTAACCTTGACCTGCGGTCTGAACAGAGTAAACTCATTTCAAAGGAGTTATCGCGGTTGAGGGCGCGCAGTTAACACCCCCTAAGCATAGGGTGTGAGACGGAGTTTATCGAATGGGATTCGAAGGCGGAGAGTAGCGATGGCTAAACAGGAAAATAACGGCGGGCTGCCTCCGATCACACGGCCGCGCCCGGCAAGTGGTCCTGATCGGGACGGCGGATGTCTTCTGGGGCGGTCTTGATGATGCACAGCAGTCGGTGGGGCGGCTCGGGCCTCCATGGCGATTCCGGAAGCCGCCGCAAACGCGCTCGTGCTGCAAGGCGATCATGGCCCCGTGGCGTACTGGAACGTTGCCATCCGGACGCTGCGTCCGTTGTCCCGGCGATGATCGCGAACGCGGGGTTGCCCGCAGGAGCAAAGGCACTACCGAAACCCAGATCGGCCCCGTTTCTGGGCGACATCGAAAGGAAAGGAACAGTTAGACATTGTAGGTTCTTAGCACGACTAAGCGAGCGGAAAGGAGGTCTTTCAAATGCCATCAGAAGAAACGACGAATTTCAACCACTCTGAAGGTTCGGGCCACGGCGCCGGTCGCGCAGTGTCCCGGCGCGGCTTCTTGGCTAGCGGGCTTGCCACTCTCATCGTCCCCCGTCATGTTTTGGGAGCCGGGCATCAGGCGCCAAGCGATACCCTCGCGATCGCTGCCGTGGGTATCGGCGGCATGGGCCAGCATTACCTTGAGGGTTGCAGGGGCGAACGGATAGTCGCCTTGTGCGACCTCGATCACAATCGCTCGGCAAGGGTGTTTCAGCGGTATCCGAATGCCACTCGCTACCACGACTTCCGGAAAATGTTCGACAAAGAAGCGAAGGGTTTCGACGCACTCATCATTGGCACGCCGGACCACACACACGCGATCACGCTGATGCCCGCTCTGCGACTGAGGAAGCACATCTACTGCGCGAAGCCGATTACGCACAACATCGGTGAGGCCAGAAAGGTCCGGGAAGCCCTCATCAAGCACAAGGAATTGGTCACCAAGTCGAGCGTGCAGTCCTCAGGCACCGACCGTGCTCGAAGCACGACAGAGCTGTTGAATTCTGGAGCCATCGGACCGGTGCGAGAACTGCACATCTGGTGCGATCACCCGGTTTATCCGTGTTCGGTGGTGCGGCCGAAGGAAAAGCAGACACCTCCGCCCGGGATGGACTGGGACCTGTGGATTGGGCCGGCACCGTACCGGCCGTATCATTCGGCCTATCATCCCTGGAGATGGCGGCCGTGGTGGGATTTCGGCTCGGGCACGGTGGGCGATATGGGCTGCCACACGTTCCACGTGTATTTCAACGAGCTTCAACTCGACGCACCGGCCGCTGTCTATGGCCGCGGTTCAACCCGGTGCGAAGGATTCTCCACACGCGTTGCAACGCCGGAGTGCCAGAGCCACGCCAGCATGGTCACCTGGGAATTCCCCGCGCGAGGAAACCTCCCGCCGCTGCAGGTGCATTGGTATGACGGAGGCATGAAGCCCCATCGGCCGGTCGAGCTCGATCACAGCTTGGTGATGCCGCCCAGCGGCCTTCTCTTCGTGGGCGAAAAGGGCAAGCTGATGGCCGGTTACGGAGGTGGCAACCCGTTTGGTCGCCGAGGCCTCAGCGGTGGTTTGTTGCTGCCGGAGGAAAAGTTCCGGGACTTCCAACAGCCGCCGAAGACCCTGCGGCGGATCGCGGAGCACTACCTCGAATGGACACGGGCCTGCAAGACAGGCGCACGTACCGTCTGCCCCATCGAATTCGGCTGCGAGATGACTGAAATGGCCCTGCTCGGGGCGCTCGCGCTCCGCACGGGGCGGGTGCTCGAATGGGATGCCAAGGCCATGCGGATCACCAACAACGAGAAGGCGAACCGCTTAGTCGATCCACCATACCGTGCTGGGTGGTCTCTGTAGTCAGAGTTGCCTCGGCCGGCCGTGTCATCCTATCACCTCACCCTTTGGGTTAAGCGCCGCGGCCACCGCCGCGCTGTGGATATCTTCTTGTCTCAACAGTCTAATCCAAAGGGTGCCCTTTTGGCGTAGCCGTCCGGCCTTTTGGCTAGGGAAAATCGTTCAGATTAGGTTAGTTTCTGATCGGTCATTTTTGAAATAGTACGTGCGTACTCTGAACGAAAGGCCGGAAACGCTTTTATCCGGCGCGTGTCTCAATCAAAGAGAAGTCTGGTCATCATTTCTTGTCCGTCTGAGGTCGATCTTTAGCGTGCAGAGATATAGGAAGGACACAAAGGAAGCGACAAAAACATAATCGAGGGAGTGTTCATAGAAGTGCCAGGCAAAGAGGTCGGCAACCGTCTTGCCATTTCCGCCACCGAATTTAGCCATTTCGGTTGAAATATCAAGAGACAAGACCTTGAGAATGAGAAATGACGAAACAAGGACCACAGGGAGAGCCCAGCAAACGAGATGGAGAAGAACCCTTTTTCGACGAGCGTTTTTTCTCACCGCCCGATCCATTCCTCTGGAATCGTACCTGCCCTCCAGATAGATCAACAGAGCCACGGAGAACAACATGGTGATAGGCAGGTCAGAACCAAAGATCTCTCGGAGCTGATGACCAAGGTAGCTGGGTGTCTCAAAAGGGTCCATCGTGAATCCGAACAAAAATGTGAGCAGTACAAAGCAGCCCGCTGAGACTGGAAACAGAGACCCAAAACGTCTCTTCGCCCAGTTGCCGCCGCAGCATGCGATTCGGTACACCAGCACAAAAGACGACGAGGCTGAGAAGAGGACGATATTGCTGAGAAAATGGTTTCTCCAATGGGATCCGAACGTGGGAGGCCTGATCTCAGATGTCCTATACTGTCCCAGACCCATCATGGCCTCCTTGAAACCGACGGCGTTCACGGTCATGAAAATGGAGACAGTAATAATGGCGGCTACGAACATGCAACTCAGAACGATCTTCTTCATGGGAATCTGCTTTGCCCAAGTAGCACCGCCCCTCGGTAAAGGTTTGCCATAGAAATAGAAGATCCCGATCATGTGGAGTGAGTACAAGGCTTTTCCCAGAAGCTCCCAAGAGAAGTGTCTGAAGTAGAAAATGACCTCCAGCAACGTATGCCTTCCATTTTCATGGACCACTGTATCGAAAAGCCACATCTTCTTATAGACGAAAGACATTCTTACGTACGCTGCCACGAGCAGAGCGAGGGGGATCGCACAACAGACGATGATCAGCGATACGCCTTTTTGCCTTTCAATAACATGAAATTGGGTTGTTTCAGGGCGTGCTGAGGTCACGCCCGTATCTGGCGTCGTCATACGTCATTTCCGTATCAATGCCAAGCGCCTCTGCCAGTGACCGGCCTGGGGGGATTGTATCATTCGTCAAGGGGGCCATGAACACCTATTGCCCGGAGGCGGAGCGTAGCGGACGCGATCGTCAGCAGGTCCACCGCCTCTGTACCTACGCGCTGGCAGGCTCGTGGGAGTATACAGAGTGTTTTGTGCGGAAGTCGACAGGCTTATCAATATTTGCTCGAGTGCTCGTTTTGCGGTTGCCTGATGTTACGCGCACAAAAACGAAAGATAAGCTTCGCATGAGGAAACATCCCGCGCTTCTTCTCGATAACGGCGCGTGAATCCTAAAACTGGGGGGCAGTCCATCCAAGATAGGGGTCAGCGGGATAGGTTCCGCGG
>JABMQX010000538.1 GCA_013203085.1 bacterium
GATTGCAAGCGGATAGCTTTCTCAAGCAGAAGGTCCGGCAATGCGGATATCTGGACACTTGACCCGCAAACCGGGTCTCTTCATCGGTTGACTTCCGGGGGCGCCGACGAGTGGCGCCCGGTGTGGTCGCCCGATGGGCGAAGGATAGCCTTCATTGCGAGCGGTCAAGGCGGAACGGCACATATCTGGGTCATGGACTCGGACGGAGGCAGCAAAAAACAAGTAACATTCGGTGAGTGCCGCGACTATAACCCATCATGGTCGCGCGACGCCAGGAGAATCGCTTTTGACTCGGACCGGGGAGGAAACCGCGACATCTGGGTCGTGGAAGTCAGCCCTTTGAGCGAACGAATCCCCAACCGATGAGACGCTGTCGCCGGAGCTATTGCCGAGGGCAAATCGTCTCCCTCTTTTCACGCAAAGATAGACTCTTCGCCGACTCCTTCAAGTTCAGCTTCTCTCCTTTCGGGAAAGGAAGGCGGTGCACGGCTGGCAACCTATGCCGATTGCAGCCGCAAATGCGTTTGGGGCGAAGCCCCCGCCTGCTTCGCCCCACATCGGTTTTATTCCTTGCTGCTCTGAACGGCCGGGTTTGTGTTCCGGAGTTCACATTGTTTTCCGCCACACCCCTCCGCCGTGGGTGCTGCTAAATGGGACAGGACGCCTTTCCCGAAAAGGGCAGCTTTTTAGCCGCGCCGCGTATGATGGCCTTGATTTCCTCTTTGGCAAATGGCTCCACGAGATAGAAGAGAATGCCAGCGCTGCGGGCGCTCTGGGCGAACCTCTGCGATGAGTTCGACAAGGCGGCAATGACTGTTATATCGTTCTTGACTTCTTTCACGTCGTGAATAAGGTCATGGGCCTCCTTTCCGAACACGTCGAGTCCGAGTATGAGGATTTCTGCCTGTCCCGCTCGGACTTTTTCCAGAACGCTGGCGGCATCGTAGGCGATCTCGATGGAGCAATGTTCCGAGCGAGCGATCTCATCAATCGCATCTGCGTGTTTCCACGCGCCCAGGACCAGAACTTGTGCCGGAGACGACACGCCCGGTGGTTGCGTTACAGCAAGGGCAGGCTCTTCCGCACGGGCACCGCTCGGCGTCCTGTCCCCGCCCGTCTGGATCGCCTCGCGGACCTTTGAGCAAAGGTCATCCGGTGTAAAAGGTTTCAGGAGATACTCCGCCGCCCCTAACCTCCCGGATTTCACCGCTGTCTCAACCGACGGATAGGCAGTGATGATCATGACAACCGTCCGGGGTTTCTTCTCCTTAATACCTCGCAGGACCTCGAGACCGGAGACACCCGGCATTTTCAGGTCCACGATCACAAGCTCAAAGTTCTCTTTCTGCGCTTGCTCGAGACCCTGCCGCGGGTCCGTCGAAGTGCAGACTTCATAACCTTCTTCCGACAACGCCCTCCGACAGCTTTCGCAGACGACGCTTTCATCATCAACTACAAGCACCCTTGCGCGATCCAACATCACTTTTCCTCCTTTTTTGAGACAATTCGAGCGCCGCTAATTCGCAGGGAGACGCGCCCGGCTCTCCACGAAGGCGGAAAAGTCACCGCCTCACGAGACGGTCCACGAACATTGGCTTCCCGCATGCGCCCGACTCCTTGGTTTACAGCATGGCAGCCTTTCTGACAGCGTCATGAACTACGGACTTGATCTCCGATGGATCGAAAGGCTCCATCAGGTAAAAGAATATGCCGAGGACCCGTAACCTTTGGGCCAGCTCAACGGAAGAATCGGAGGAGGCAACGATGACTGGAATTTCGCTCCCGGTCCTTCTGATTTCGGGAATTAGATCGCAGGCTTTCACTCCGAAAACGTCCACTCCGGTTATCAGCACGTCCGTTTGACCGGCCTTGACTTTCTCGATGACCTCTTCATGCGTTTCGGCAGTGGTGACCTGCCAGGGTTCGGAGAACAGAGATTGGCAAATGGTCATCGTTTGTCTCGCGTCGCTGCCTGCGATGAGGACCCGCGCCTCCGCCGAGGTGTCTTTTGCGGCTTCTTTCATGTCGGCGGGAGCTTTCCTCTCGCGAGAGCATTCCTCTTTTTTGCCCTGTGGCGGAGGCGTCTTCTCCAGAGCATTGAGGACCCTCGTGAGCCTGTCAATCAACTCCCTGGGCGTGAAGGGCTTGGCAAGGTAATCTGCGGCGCCCAGCCGCCTCGCCTCCGCGGCTGTTGCAAGGGAAGAATAGGCGGTGATGATGATGACGCGGGTCTCTGGCCTGCTGCTTTTGAGCTCTCGCAAAACGTCCATTCCGCCGGTCTCGGGCATCCGGAGGTCCACTATCGCCGCGCCGAACTGGCCTTGCGAGGCCTTTTCTATCCCCTCGCGGCCGCTCATGGCTGTGCGAACATCGTAGCCTTCCAGCTCCAGGACTTTCCGGCAGCTATTGCACACGACTTTCTCATCATCAACTACGAGGATTCTTTTGCTCTCCGGCTCTTTCATTGCCATCTCCTATCGGCAGAAGGCGACCAATCCATCCCAGCGGTTTTCCCTCGGGTCGGATTCCAATTACACAAGACCCTTGCCAACTCGTGAGTCTCATCAAAACGGGGCCATCCCTGTGACACAATCCATTCTACAGCAGGCGATTAGAGAATCGAACTGGGGCGGGGAGAGCAGGGCGAACCCTCTTCCATGAGAGCTGGAGTGTATGTCGCAACTATACGTGTGGCGGAGGGTCCTGCCGCGAGGTTGCCACACCCGATACGGCGCGAAAGTTCCTTCTGTCGTCGGGGGTCCGGCGAAATGGGAGGAGAAAGGGCCCCCGGAATAGACCCCGGAGCGCAGTGTATATGGATATATACGTGCGTATATTCCTGTGGAATGGTATCAGGATTGCCGGCGAATGCCGTGCTTTCTCATGAGGGCGTGGAAATTGGGCCGTTGGATGCCGGTTTCCCGGGCAGCTTTAGTGATGTTCCAGTTGTTTCTCTCAAGGGCCTCAAGGACAAAGGAGCGTTCGATTCCCTCGGTTGCCGCCTGACGGAGGCGCTTTTTTAGCTCTTTCAGCTCGTCTCTTGTCTGCGGCACGGCACCGTTTTCCCACGTGTTCGTGGCCTTGCGAAAGCTTTCGGGGAGGTCTCCGGCCCCGATCATCTTTCCTTCGCCGGTTATGACGAGCCTCTCGATGGTGTTCTTCAGCTCGCGGACATTCCCCGGCCATTGGGCATTCGCAAGAAGGTTCATCGCCTCGCAGGTGAACCCCTGCACATCCTTGCCGGTTTCGTCCCTGTGCTGTTTAAGGAAGTGCCAGGCAAGGAGGGAGATGTCGTCCTTCCTTTCTCGCAGAGGCGGAAGGGTTATCGGGAAGACGTTGATTCTGTAAAAGAGGTCTTCGCGAAATGCCCCCCGGCGGGTCAACTCCTCGAGGGTCTTGTTTGTGGCGGCGATGAGCCGAACGTCCACACTCTTGTGCTCCGTTCCCCCGACCGGTTTGAACTCGTTTTCCTCTAGGACTCGCAGAAGTTTCCCCTGCGTTTCGAGGCTGATGTTTCCTATCTCATCAAGGAAGAGCGTGCCCCCATCAGCGAGTTCGAAAAGCCCGGGCTTGGTCACAATTGCCCCTGTGAAAGAGCCTTTGACATGTCCGAAAAGCTCGCTCTCCAAAAGGGTCGGGGCGAGGGCGCTGCAATCTGCGGGAAAGAACTGCTTCTCCTTGCGCGAGGAATAGCAATGGATGGCTCTTGCCAGAAGCTCCTTGCCTGTACCGCTCTCGCCGGATATGAGGACGGTAGAGTTTGTCGGGGCCACCTTTCTGACGAGGCTATAGACGTCCCGCATGGCCTTGCTTTTGCCGATCATGTTGTTCAGCCCGAACTTCTCCTCAAGTCTCTCCCTGAGGTCACGATTCTCGGCGATGAGCCTTCTCTTTTCCATCGCCTTGTCCACGACAACGCACAGCTCGTCCGGTGCGAAGGGTTTCGGCAGGTAATCAATCGCACCGAGCTTCATCGCCGCAACAGCCGTGGATATGGTCGAATACCCCGTGATCACGATGACCTCCACATCCGGCTGATTCTCCTTTATGGCGCGGAGAACCTGCATTCCGTCCACGTCAGGCATCTTCAAGTCCACGATGACCACATCGAAATCGCCGGAGGCGCCCTTCTCAATTCCCTCGTCGCCGCTCTGTGTCACCGAAACGGAGTATCCCTCGGGCGTTAACACTCTGAGACAGCTTTTGCAAACAATCGGCTCGTCGTCCACGACCAAGATTTTGCCGGCTTGCTCCTTGCGTTGCATTGTGCTTGCAGCGCTCATTTACTCATGCTCCGTGGCAATCTGATGGTAAAGGTCGTACCCTTCCCGAGTTCGCTTCTGACTTCGACCATTCCTTCGTGCCTCTGGATTATGCCATAGGTTACCGCCAGACCGAGGCCTGTGCCGGTACCCCCCTCCTTTGTGGTGAAGAAAGGATCGAAGATTCTGCTCAAGTTTTCCTCCGAGATACCTGTTCCGGTATCGCAAACTTCCGCTTTCACAAAGCCGCCGTCCCCATCCTCGCTGGTCTTAATCGTGATGATGCCGCCCTCCGGCATGGCCGCGGCGGCGTTGAGAGCGAGGTTTGTAAAAACCTGCTGCATCTCGTTGGGGTCAATTGGGATGCTCGGCAGCTCGGGGTCCAGCTCAGCCCGAATCTGCACGTTTTGGAAGGAAACCTGGTTCTCCACCAAAGAGATCATTCCCTTGATCACTCTGTTGAGGTCGTTGAGCTTCCTTTCCGACTTGGTCTCTCTCGCGAAGTCGAGGAGTTCTTTGACGATTTCGCGGCAGCGAGTGGTTTCTCTGACGATGACCTCGAGATCTTCCTTGTCGGGGCTTTCGGGGGGCGTTTTTCTCAAAAGGAGGTGGCTGTACGTCAGCACCCCCGTCAACGGGTTATTGATCTCGTGCGCGACGCCGGCTGCCAACCGCCCAAGGGAGGCAAGCTTTTCCGACTGGCTCAGCTTTCTGTGCATGTACTCCTTGAGCTGGTGGTCCCTTTCTTCGAGGGACGACGCCATCATATTGAACGTCTCACATAATTGCCCGATCTCATCCGAAGCATGCACCGTTACCTTGTGCGATAAGTCCCCTTCCGCCAAGGCGTGGGATCCGTCAACCAGGCGCCTTATCGGGCGAAGGATGCTCGACGAAAGGAAGTAGGCGATCACCAAAGCGGCAGTCATTCCTGCCAGGGCAATGCCCAAGAAAATCCACAGCGTCTGCTTCTTCAGGTCCACGAACTTCTTTTCCAAAAGCCCCACGTAGAGGATGCCGATAACGTTGCCGTCAACGTCGCGGATCGGGTTGTAGGCTGTGCGGTACCAGTCGTTGACCACA
>JABMQX010000539.1 GCA_013203085.1 bacterium
AATTTATCCTTACAGGACCTACCTTTTAACCCAATACCATGCACAAGCCCCTGCCCTTCCCAACGCGACAAATTCCCCATTCCGCAGCCCTTGCAATCTCCGCTCGCAACCTTCTTTCGGACAACAGGTTGGAACTCTGCTTGCATAAGTGTTTTGCCTTTCGACCAATGTGTGGTATTAGTCATGGGCGAATTGACGGTCCGTTGTTGACATGTAGCGAGAGAATTCCTGAGGTTCGTGCAAAGCTACGGTTCTTCCTCGGCTTCACTGCCGAAGACGTGCAAGCGAGGTTTTCATGACGAACAAAGACAGAAAAAAACGAGCCAAGCCCGGAAGCAAGGTGAGAGCACTGAGACGGACGGTCCAGGCTCTTTGCCTTCTTTTCTTTTATGTCCTTCTCATCTTCACCGTAGAGCCGTACAAGCCGCCGGTAGCAACGAATCTGTTCCTGAAGCTCAGCCCGCTCAACGCCCTTTCCACGCTGCTGTCGAGCCGCGCACTCTTTGCCGGAATCTGGATAGCGCTGATACCGATTGTGCTGACCCTGTTGATGGGCAGGTTCTTCTGCGGCTGGGTTTGCCCTATGGGGACCACGATAGACGTCTGCGACCACTTCCTCCGGAGGCTCAGGAAGAAGTTTTCCCCGCGAAAAAGGAAGACCCATCACGCAAAATACTACATTCTCATAATTGTGATTCTCTTTTCGCTTTTTCAGCTCAACATCTCTGGCTGGTTCGATCCTATCAGCTTGGCAACGCGCACCTACTCTATGGTCCTCCACCCGTACGCTTATTTCCTCGTGGGGCACGCCTTCGGCACCATCGGCAACCTCAGTCCACAAGGTCCGATTGATAGTGCGTTGCAGGGCATTCAGCGATACGTTTTCCACCCGACCTCGCCTTCCGGGGGATTTTACCAGCCGTACTTCGCTCAGCACGGGCTGATTGCGCTGGTCTTCCTCAGCATCGTTCTCCTCGGCCTGTGGCGGCGGCGCTTTTACTGTCGAAACATCTGCCCCCTCGGAGGGATTTTTGCTGTTCTCAGCCGCTTCTCGCCAATCAAACGCCGCGTCAACGACACCTGCACCGAATGTGAGCTTTGCCTGAGGAACTGCCGCATGGAAACCATCGGCTCTAACGGAAAAGGAACGGTCCGAGGGGAATGCATCGAATGCTTCGATTGTGAGGTCCTCTGCCCCAAAAAATCCATTTCGTTCAGCCCGTCGCCGAAAGGCGAGGATTCCCCTCGCGATTGCTCCGTCAGGGAGCGGGTGGATTTCACACGCAGGGAGGTCATCGGGTCCATTGTGGGAGGACTCGCCTCGCTCCCGCTTTTCAAACTCAATCTGCTCACGGAGAAAGAGAGAATGCGCGACGTCAAGGGGCCGGGCGAGCCAATTTCCCTGACGATCAGACCTCCGGGGACCCTCGGCGTTGACGACGCGAGAAAACTCGGCACCACTGATGAGGAGTATTTTCTGAGCAAGTGCATCCGGTGTGGGGAGTGTATGAAGGTCTGCCCCACAAACGGGCTTCAGCCGCTGCTCCTTCAGGAAGGAATCCAGGGATTGTGGACGCCGACGCTTGTCCCCCGGATCGGCCATTGCGAATACGACTGCACCCTGTGCATGGAGGTTTGTCCGACGGGCGCGCTCAGTCCGATGGCGAAGGAAGCAGAAGAATTCGTTGAACTTAAGCACAAATTTGTCATCGGTAAAGCGCGCTTCAATCGCAACAAGTGCATACCCTGGCGAGCCTTCGACAGGTGGACTGACGACACCGAATGGTCAGACGATTTCAATTGCAAGACCTGCGAGGAGCATTGCCCGGCAAGGGACGAAAAGAACGAGCAGAAAGCGATCGTCATTATCCCCTTCACCGTTCAGACAAAGTACGGCCCGCGTTCCATAGACCGCCTTGCCGTGGAGGATGACATTTGCATCGGTTGTGGAATCTGCGAAAAAGTCTGCCCCGTCGAAGGGGAAGCCGCAATAAGAGTCTATCGAACGGAGAGCAGAGGTTTCACAAGCGTCCGCGGCGGAGAACGGAAAGCCTGATCGCGCCCGCTATAAGGTAATGGTGCGAGCCTCTCTTCGAAATAGTTTCTTCACCGTGAAGAGCCTGTACAATGATTGCCGTTGTCCTTGGAGTCATAGCTTCCTATCTCGTCGGCTCAATTCCCTTCGGCTACCT
>JABMQX010000540.1 GCA_013203085.1 bacterium
ATAACCCGCATCTGCGCCGATACCGCTCGCTCGAAGAACCCGGATGCGAAACTCATTGTGAACAACTGCTGCCCATTCGGTGAGTACGCGGCTGCCGGCCATGTGCACCTCGGCCCCGTCTATGAGAAAGTGCTCACGCCATTGGCGTATCTGGATGCCGTGATGGAGGCGAAGGTTGATTTCGACATTGTTGGCGTGCAGATTTACTTCCCGTCGAGGGATATGTTCTCGATAAGCAAGCTGTTGGACGAGTACGCCCGCTTCGGCAAGCCGGTGAACATCACGGAACTGGGCGTGCGGACGAGCCTTGCATCCCGCCCTGGCGGAAAACCCCGAACCGAGTGGCACATGCCGTGGTGCGAGAAAGTCCAGGCGGACTGGATGGAATGGTTCTACACAATGTGCTATGCGAGACCGGAAATCACGGCAGTTACGTGGTGGGATTTCAAGGACCCTGCGTTCATTCCAACATCCGGCTTTCTGCGTGAGGACGAGACGCCCAGGGAAAGCTTCTTCCGCCTGAAGACACTGGAGCGATCATGGGGATTCGATTTCCTCCGCCCAAGTTGAGGTGGACGGGCCGGCGCCCTGGCGGATCTGTTGTCGCGGAACATGTTATATAGATCAACTTCCAGCACGGAGGTCGAGCAAGATGGGCAAGATGCATGCAACACGAGGCGAACTCAGTGGGACCGGTGCCGTTGCAGCACCCCCCCGCCGGACACGTGTCGGCTGCTTATATGGTACACGCAGCAATTGGGCGCTGGCGGCCATCTGCCTTATCCTCTTTCGGATGCCCAGCGGGGCGATCCCCCCTTCGATAATAGAGGATAAATCCGAGGAGCCGCGACCCCCTGACCTTGGGGGGGATCAAACGCTCGGGCTCGAGGAAGAGTTCTACAAGGCCCTGACGATACCTGACGGCCCGGTTCCGCCCGAGGAGGTTGATAGCTGGCTCAACTCGTTCATGCGGCTCGTGAAAGAGGGCAAAGAGAAGGACGCCTTGACTGAGTTCGGCAAGCTGGTCTTGCTCTGGAATCGGCTGAAGTCTGAGGGCAAGGAAAAAGAGTGCATCGAATTGCAGGTACGGGCGGCCAACGCGCTTGGGGCGGCGGGGCGCATCCGGGAGGCCGTGGAGCTAGCGTGGGAGGTTCTCAAAGCGGACCCCCGGAACGAAGGCGCCGTAGAGGTTGCAGCGAGAGGATTCCTCAATTGGGGGCCCCTCGCTGAAGCGGAGCGTATCCTCAAAGCGGCCCTGAAAGGTCTGAATCCGAAGAACGGTCGGTTCCACGACCTGCTTGGCAGGGTTTATTACGCCCAGTACAGGCGGAAGCCGAGCCGGGACCTTATCCAATCGGCGGCATCTGAGTTCGAGCTGGCGCTCAGATATGGCTGTGGAGGTGAGGAGACTTTCACGACAGCCCTACTGGCTGAAGCTTATGCCCGTCTCGGCAAACGTGCGAAGGCCTTGGAGGCGCTTGGCCGGATTGATTCGAAGAGGGCGCCGCGGCACGGAGAAGAGCTCATTGATTGGTACGGGCTGCAGATGAACATCTTCTGGGCTCTGGAGGATTGGAAGCGAGCCATACATTTCGGAGACCAGTTGCTCAAGCTGGAGCTCCCATCGAGGAGGCGGCTTGAAACGTACCTCGCTCTGGCGGGCTATCACAACCAGGCGGGTGATGCTCGAAAGGGGCTGGAATACGCGAAGAAGGTCCTTGATGCCCAATCTGCGGACGAGGGTTTTCTCTGCTTTGCTCACGCGGTGTCCTCAAACTGCTACCGTAACCTCGGCCAGTGGGAAGAATCCATCCGCGAAGACAAAAGTTGCCTCGCTACCCCGAGCCAGAATCCGACCCTCCATCAGGCCGCGTGGATGAACCTGGCCCACTGCTACCGCAAGCTTGGAAGGCTCGCCGAGGCCATAGACGCCTTAGAGAGGGCTGTTTCCATTGATCCGAACAACGATGTCGGCAAGCATGCCGCGATGGTGCTTCAGAAGTCAAAGGCCGAGAGAAACACCAAAGGTGGCGGGGAGGTGCGATTCGAGAAGACGGTGCTCGACAAGGAGTTTCGGGCGGAGGGGTGCGCGATTGCGGACATCAATCGCGATGGGAAACCGGACATCGTCGCAGGAGATTCGTGGTACGAAGCGCCGAACTGGAAAAGACACGTGTTTCGGACGGTCGGCAAGATTCGTTCGTACAGAGACCTTCGATACGATTATCCGGACGATGTGAACGGGGACGGATGGGTGGATCTTTTGTCCGTCCGGTTCGATAGAGCGGTCGTCTGGTTCGAGAATCCGAAGGGAAAAGAAGGGCAATGGGTCGAGCGCAAGATCGGAGAGTTCGACCTCTGCGAAGGCGTTTTCTACGGAGACCTCGACGGCGATGGGAAAGGCGATTTCATTGGGCCGCTCCATCCGCCGGCGATTTGCTGGTACGAGAGAACGTCTGATCCGAATGCGCCATGGGCGCGGCGCGAGATCGGCCCTCGCGGCGGCGACAGACATGGCATTGGGATAGGTGACGTGAATGGCGACGGACGAAGCGACGTTCTGACAAAGGAGGGTTGGTACGAGGCGCCGCCGGACCCGCGAAAGGGGGAGTGGAAATTCCACGAGGTGCGTCTCGGCGACTGTTTCGTCATCTACGCCTACGATGTTGATGGCGATGGAGATAATGACCTCATCAGTAGTTCTCCGCATAATTACGGAATGTGGTGGTGGGAGCAGATCAAGTGGACAGCGGGCGTGAGGAAGGTGAAGTCAGGAGGAAAGGTCCCCTCTCCGAAGGTGATGACGGGATGGAGAACAGTTCTCATTGACAGGAGCTTTTCGCAGGCGCACGCGCTCTCGCTTGTTGACCTCGATGGCGACGGAGACAAGGACCTCGTCTCCGGCAAGCGATATTATGCTCACGACGGGCGCGATCCGGGGGCGGACGAGCCAGCGGTTCTGTTCTGGTTCGAGCTTCAGCGTGAGGATGAAAAGGTGCGCTGGATTCGGCATCAGATTGACGACGATTCCGGCGTGGGATACCAGATCGCTGTTGGCGACATAGATGGCGATGGCAATCCTGACATCGTGACCTCTAATAAGAAAGGCGTGTTCCTTTTCAGGAACAGGTGACCAGCGGGGTGGGCAGGGCTTTTGGCCGCCGCGTTTTGGCGAGGCGGAGGCTACGGTGATTGTCAGACATTGAGAAGTTTCCACTCGATCCTGTTATCGTGTCGGAAAAATTCTTGACAGGATCGACAAGATTCCGGTTTGGCGACAACCAGAGGTGGCTCAGGATGACGCCGCCACGGCGGGGATGCTGGCATAGATCGCAGGAAGCTGAGAGACTTTGAAATTCAACCGTGGAGGAAATCGTATGCGTATAGTCCAGACAATGACGTTGGCGATAGCCCTTGCCGTGCCAGCGGCCGGTGCCGTGCCGGAGAAGGCAAACCCTTCGGCGGCGAGTGCTGATTTCTACGTCGCGACGACTGGCAGCGACGAAAACCCAGGCACGAAAGAGAAGCCGTTCGCGACGCTGGAGCGAGCCCGTGACGCGATTCGCGAGCTAAAACAGGCAGGGGAGTTGCCTTCCGGCGGTATCACGGTCCGGACTCGCCGAGGGGAATACCCTGTATCAAGGACATTCAAACTGACCGCTGCCGATTCGGGCACGCAGGGGGCGCCGATCGTTTATCGGGCTTATGAGGGTGAAGAAGTGCGACTGACCGGGGGCAAGGCGCTGACCGGATTCAAGCCGATTGACAATCCAGCGATTCTCAGCCGAATTGACAGAGCCCACCACGACAAGATATTGCAGGTTGATTTGAAGGCTCAGGGGATTACGGACTTCGGTGAACTCACGTCTCGAGGTTTTGGCCGTCCCATACGTCCGGCTGGGCTGGAGCTGTTTTTTCAGAACAAACCGATGCAGTTGGCCCGCTGGCCCAACGGTGGATGGGCAAAGATCGCCAGCGTACCCTCGGGCAAAGATGGGGGGAAGTTTACATACGAAGGCGATCGCCCAAGACGCTGGATTAACGCGGATGACATCTGGCTGCACGGGTATTGGACATGGGATTGGGCGGAATCGTAT
>JABMQX010000541.1 GCA_013203085.1 bacterium
AGTTGAAGCTCCACCATTTCATCTATCCGCCGGTTGAGGTCCCCCATTTTGATTTTTTCCGGGCCGATCTCGGAGACCACATCTTCACCGGCTTCCTTCACAGCTTTGGCCGAGGCGAGAGAAGTCATCGCCTCCAGCTCCCGGTTGAGGCCGGCGATATTCCCGAGGCGGCGGAAACATTGCCTTTTTCGCCTGCTCAGCTCGACCTGTAGCTCATCCATTTGAGCTATAGACTCCGAGCGATAGTAATTGATCAAGGCCCGCTCGAAATCGCCAGCCTCCTGATAGAGTTTCCCGACGTCGTAGTACCTTGCGGCTCGCTCTTTCGAATGGAGCTTCGCGACTGCCAGGTATCTGAGCCACGCCTCTGCTGAGCTGACGTTCAATCCCCTATCCTGCAACTTGGCGGCAAGTGCTCGCTCGCCTTCCGGGCCAAAACCTCCCTCCCGAGGAGCGGGGGCATTGTCCCGCAGAAATGCCATCACTCCAAAACCGACCACCGCAATCAGAATCAGAATCAAAAGAAAGTTATTCAGTCCTCGCCCTTTCCGGGGCTGTGAGGGACGGGAAACCTCGTCGGGCAAAGTGAAATCAAGTTGGTCGCTCATAATCTCCTCTCCCTCATCCTGAAGAACTTGAGGATTTCGTGGACGTAGGGCTTATCTGTTACGACATCAATCGAATCTATCCCCACGGAACGAAACAGCTCTTTCCTGGAGCGAGAATCCACTTCCGCTCCTTTAGAATACTCCGAACGCGCTCGCAAGCTTCGGAAATCCACTTCGATTCGCTCGCCGGTCTCCGCATCTTCCAATTCGATCAATCCGATTTTCGGAAAGGAGAGTTCCCTCGGGTCTGTGATAGTGATGGGAATGAGATCGTGCCGTTTGCTGGAGAGCTGGAGGTCTCGCTCGTAACCTTCGCTGAGGAAATCTGAGACCAAAAAGACGACGGCTTTCCGGCGGGTGATTTTATTCAGGTATTCGAGAGCCTGGGCGATATCCGTCCCGGAGCCCTTCGGCTCGTAGTAAAGCAGTTCCCTTATGACCCGAAGAACGTGCCGCGTGCCCTTCTTCGGCGGGATGAATTTCTCGATGGCATCGGTGAACAGAATCACTCCGACTTTATCGTTATGAGTAACCGCCGAGAACGCCAGAACAGCGCATAGCTCGGCGGTAACTTCCCGCTTGAGCCGGTCGGTGGTTCCGAACTTCCCCGAGGAGCTCATGTCCACCAGGAGCATGACCGTCAGCTCTCTCTCCTCGACGTACCTTTTCACATACGGGTGGCCCATGCGGGCGGTAACGTTCCAGTCAATGCTCCGCACCTCATCACCGGGTTGGTACTCCCGCACCTCCTCGAATTCCATCCCGCGCCCGCGAAACGCGCTCTGATAGTCCCCCGCCAGCACGTCATTGACCATGTGGCGTGTCGTTATCTGAATCTGCCGAACTTTCTTGAGGATTTCTTTGGGAATCATTGCCAGACGCTTTCAGCCATAGTTCCCCTGTCCAGTTTCTTTTGACAGGATGAACAGGATGGTGGAGCCTCTTTGAATCCTGTTTATCCAGGATTCAAATCCCTCACCTTTCGTTTCACCTCAACCTTACGTTCTCCGAAATTCAGCAACAGGCCCACAGGTTTGCCTGTGGCTACCAGGTAGTTCACGAGTTGAACCTCATGGGCTACGTCGAGTCGTCCTAACTGACTTCAGCTCCAAGATCACCGTATTTTCAACCACTATGTCCGCTGCAAAGTCCCCCACCGCCCGGCCCCCGTAGTGCACCTTAATTGGCTTCTGCGATTCAGCCCGCAGCCCCGCCTTGAGCAGTTCAATCATGAGACACTTCTCATAAACAGACTCCAGGAATCCGAAACCCATGCTGTTGTACACACGATAAGCGCAGCCAATTATCTTCTCCGTCAGCTCTTCATATTCCATCAAGGCAACCGCTCCAGGCTACAATGGTCCAGCTAAGCGTGTCACTTTTATTGGTGATCCCCTTCATCCTGTTATCCTGTCAAATGCCTCGCTCACCTACGGCACCTGAATCTCGTCCAAGACCTTCTGAACAATGTCCTCGGAAGTCATATCCTCCGCTTCCGCCTCGTAGGAGATGATGACCCTGTGCCGGAGAACGTCCATTCCGATTGACTTGACGTCCTGCGGCGTTACATATCCCCTTCCCTGGAGAAAAGCATACGCCTTAGAAACCACCGTGAGATAGAGAGTGGCCCTCGGCGAGGCGCCGTACTCGATGTACTGCTCTAAATCGAGGTCATACTTCTTCGGCTCTCTCGTCGCAAAAACGATGTCCACGATGTATTCCTTAAGCTTGTCGTCAATGTAGATTTCGTCCACGACCGTCCTTGCCCGAAGGATGTCTTCCGAGGAAACGACCGGCTCGACCTCGATCTGCTTTTCGGTGTATGCCATCCGGTTCAGAATCTGAAGCTCTTCGTCGCGATTCGGATAGACTATCTTCAGCTTCAGCATGAACCTATCCACCTGAGCTTCCGGCAGGGGATACGTCCCCTCCTGCTCGATGGGGTTCTGCGTCGCCAGAACCAGGAAGGGCTTGTCCAGAGGAAAAGTCTCTTCGCCGATTGTTACCTGCTTCTCCTGCATTGATTCCAGAAGGGCGCTCTGCACCTTCGCAGGCGCGCGGTTCACCTCGTCCGCGAGGATGATATTGGCGAAAATGGGGCCTTTCTTGACCGTGAAGTCGCCGCTTCTCGGATTGTAAATCAGCGTGCCGATGAGGTCTGCGGGGAGGAGGTCCGGCGTGAACTGAATCCGCTGGAACTTCATCCGGAGCGTTCGAGCAAGCGTAGTAACCGCAAGTGTTTTCGCCAGACCCGGAACGCCCTCGAGCAGAATATGCCCGTTGGCGAGTATCCCTAACAACAGTCGCTCCACAACGTACTTCTGCCCGACAATCACTTTCCCTATCTCGTCCATCACCCTCTGGACGAAACCGCTCTCTTCCCTGACCTTTTCTCCGATTGCCTTGATATCCAGATGCTGCATTGATTTCCTCTCTTATCTCTGCGTCCATCTGCGTTCGTGTGCGGTTATCCCCAGAGGCAGAATCATAGACGCCCTCCCTCCGACGCCGGTTCCCCCCTTGGAGGCCACGTCTCCGCGTCCGCCGCGGTTCCCTTGAGGCGAGATTATATACGTCATTCCGTCAATGATGGTTCCCCCTCACGAACGCCCTCCGCCAAGCCTCTCCCTCGCCGCAACTAAGTAACCACAAGCACGATACGATACCGCGCATAGCAGCCATAGTCAAACTCCTTCGCCCATTCTCCCCCCGAAATTGCGTTGACTCTCGAGCCCTGCGCGCTATATGTTAGGGCGTGCAGACGGTCGAGCCAGCGCGCTAATCCCGGTCAAACATCCGAAAGTGAGGGTCAGATAATGCAGCGCAGCATCAAAGCCTTCGTTTACAAGAGCGAAACTCATTACGTCGCCGAGTGCCTGACCATTGGCGTGGTCACCCAGGGAAAGACCCTCGATGAAACCATTGCCAATCTCCAGGAAGCCGTAGCCCTTTACCTCGAGGGCGAAGACCCCGCCGAACTCGGCCTCGTCCCTAACCCCGCACTGGTGATCACGTTGGAGTTGGAGCCGGCGACACATGGCCGGTAAGCTGCGGCGACTTTCTGGGCGGGATGTGTTGGCAATCCTCCGTCGCTTTGACTTCGCGCCCACTTCCACACGCAGGAGTCACGCGAAGCTCCGCAGGAGCGGTCCAGGGGGCGAGAAGCAAACCCTTGTTATTCCCCTGCATGACGAGCTTGATGTCGGAACGCTTCAGGCTATTATGAGGCAGGCGTCGAGGTACATCCCCGAAGAAGAGCTACGCCGCCACTTTTACACGAGGTAAGTAGCGGAGGTGAAGATCAAAGAAATATCTCGGTATTGTGAAGCGGAAAAAGCGCAATCTGACCATGCCAGATGGCTTCGCGGAAGTAGCGGAGGGGCGTGAGTACGAAGCAATTCAGGTGGGAGGACGGCATCCTGCTTCTCCCTGCCCCCTTGGATCGCGAGCGGTTGAGGCGAATGGAGGAGTTGGCCAACCGCTCTATCCAGGACCACCGTAATACATTGGAAGGTCTCGCCCGGTGAACTGGATCACTCTTGAGGAGCTGGTCCTCATCCACGAGCGGGTCATCTATGAGACGGGGGGCGTGCGCGGCATCACCAACCCTGGAGGCATCGAATCCGCATTAGCCCGGCCCTTCGCGCAATCACAGCGACTCAGCGTCCGTCCCCGCCGCCCCTGCCAAGCTCTGCCGCGCCAGCTGCTTCTCGCGGGCGCGCCCCCCCATTTGGCTCTTGACAACCGTTGGGACGTAGAGTTGAGGGCAAAAAAAACTGGACGCAGAGCCTCAACAGGACTATTCTGCGTGTTAATCAATATTGTGAGGAAACCACCGAAGGGGGAGTACCAATGTCGAAAGAGAGAAAGAGCATCGTTGAGCTGGAGCAGATTCTGGCTGAGCAGAAGAAGCGCCTGAGAGAGCTTCAGGCAAAAGTCCAAGAACGTAGAGATCACCTCACATCGGAGATCTCAAGAGTCAATGCGGAGATTGATTCGCTCTCGCAGGGAATTGGGGCCCCGACAAAGCCCCGCGTCGTCCGGAGAAGGCGCGCGAAAAGATTACCGCAATACATACTGGAAGCTCTCAAGGCGAATCCTGAACCCATGGCTGCGGCAGAAATTGCAGAGGCCGTTATGAAAGCCGGCTACAGGTCTGCGAGCAAGAATTTCCTGGCCTTAGTCAGGCGGACGTGCTACCTGAACGACCGGATTGGGACGAAGGAGCGGGGCAAGTTCACGATCAAGGGCAAGAGATAGGCGGGTTGGCTTTTCGGACAACAATCTGAAGAAAGGAGATGCTGAGATGGCGAAGCCGAAGACCAAGAGTCAAATCATCGAGGGCATGGCAAAAGCCGCTGGGGTCAACAAGAGGCAGGCCAAGGATGCTCTTGAAGCATTGGTGGCTATGGCATACAAAGGCGCCAAGGATGGATTCACCATTCCGGGCTTGGGTAAGCTTGTAATCGTGAGGCGGAAAGCTCGTTGGGGGCGCAACCCTGCAACGGGTGAGAAGATTCGGATCAAAGCAAAGAAAGCCCTGAAATTCCGTGTTGCCAAAGCCGCCAAGGACGCCATCGTTCCGGCAAAGAAGTGACCCGGCTAACCTAATCGTTTTTCAGCGAGGGTAGAGATACGCTCTGCGAGTGCCTTTTCTTGCATCGTCGCGACAGCGTTGTCGTTCGCAACGTTGTGCCGCTTTGAAGGTGGAGTGTCTGGCTAATCAGCGACTTTTG
>JABMQX010000542.1 GCA_013203085.1 bacterium
CCGCTAATCTTGTCCCTTAGCGAGTACAATAGGTAGTACAGCAAGCTTGAGCCTTTCCTTTCACGGTCGCCGGGCCCTTTAAGCCAAGCCAAATCCCAACCGTTTTCACACGGCCGGAGCCGCCGTCATCGGATCGAGTAACGCACCGTGACGACAGCCCTAATCTTCTTCGTCCAGGACGAGGTGTCGAACACGCCGTAGTTGGACACCTCCGTCGAATCCGCCGATGTTATCTGGAACACACCCTGCGAGGTTGAGCGAAGCGCCCCCACCTTACTGCCGCTGTCCTTCGCCAGTTGCTCCGCTCGCCTGCGGGCATCGCGCGCAGCCTCACCGAGCATTTCCAACTTCAATTTGTCAAATCCGGTGTAGAAGTACCGCGGCGTCGAAGAATCAATTTCGATGCCCTTTTCGATGAGATCGGTGCATTCCCTCGATATCCGACTTATCTTCTCCAGCTCGCTCGAGCGTACGTGCACCGACTGGCTCAAACGATAACCTCTTATAATGTCCGTTCTTCGCCCTTGCTCATCTCTCTCGTACAACTCACGCGTCGAAATTGAAGACACTGTCATCACCTCTTCCGGCACACCCCCTTTTCGGAGGTAGTCCAGCACTGTCGAGAGGTCCTTTTTCAGCTTCTTGTAAGCATCGGCCGTTTGGGAACCCTGGACCGAGAAACTCGCGCTCCAGGCAATGACATCGGAGTCAATCAACTTCTCCGCACACCCTTTGACCATAATCGTCTGGTTCGCCAGCTTGATTCTCTCCACCGTGCCCATTGCCAGCACCGTCGAGATGATCAACCCCACTGCCAGCGAAGTGCCGAGCCACATAAGCCCGTGACGGCTCGAGATCCTTTGAGTGTTCAATGTTTCACCTTCTTTCTCGATGCGGCGGGACTCCCATTCCTCATCGCATCCACAATTCTCTCCATCCTGTTCGCACGCGACCCCTTGATCAGAACGGCGTCCCCGGCAACCGCCACTTCCCTTAACACGGACACTACCTCCTCCACCGACTGGCAGCACGCAGACCGTTCATCGCGAGACCCATTCCCAAAAGCCTCCTTCACAACCGCAGGCGTAAGCTCTCCGAGAGCTATCACGTAGTCAATCGGCTTCCTCTTGATGAAAGATCCAACCTCTCTGTGGGCCTCGAGGGCGTGCCCGCCCAACTCCAGCATGTCGCCACAGACGAAAATCCTCCTGCCCGGAACACTCATCTCGCAGAATGATGCCAGCGCGCTGATCGTCGAAGCTGGATTCGCGTTGTAAGCGTCGTTGATGACCGTCACACCCGACAGCCTCATCACTTCGTACCTCATGTTGGGCAGCGTAGCCTCGGCCAGCCCTTCCTCTATGTCAGAGATTTCCGCCCCCATCTGCGATGAAATCGCCGCCGCCGCAATCGCGTTGTAAGCATTGTGAGCTCCCGAAAAAGGCATCCGAATCCGCCGCCGGATTCCCAAGCAGTTTGCCGCCAACCGAAAGCTGACTGTCCCATCTCTGGCATGAATCGCTTCCGCCATGAAATCCGCGCGATGATGAATCCCGAAACTCACCACTTGCCCCTTCGCCCGGCGGCGAAGCCAGTCGAACCAGTCATCGTCCGCGTTCAGCACAATCGGACAGCCCCGGCGCATTCCATCAAGCAGTTCGCCCTTGGCCCTCGCTACGTTTTCGATACTGCCGAAGAACTCCATGTGCGAAGGGCCGACGTTAGTGATGCACCCCACGTCCGGCAAACAAATGGAGACGAGGTGCGAGATTTCCCCGGAACTGCTCGTTCCCAGCTCCACAACCGCCGCCCCGGCGTCATCCCTCAATTCCAACAGCGTCAACGGCAGACCTATCTGATTATTCTTGCTGCCCTCCGTCCGCACCGTCTTCCATCTCCGCGAGAGAATCGCGTACGTAAGGTCTTTCGTCGTAGTCTTGCCGTTGCTGCCTGTTACTGCTGCGAGGGGGCCCCAGAAACGGCGGCGATGCCACGCCGCGAGGTTCTGAAGAGCCTTTGTTGTATCTTTCACCATAACGGTGACAATGTCCCCACCGGCTTTGCCTACCGAACTTTTCCTCGACACCACCACTCCCGCGGCTCCCTTCCGTACGGCCTCTGCGACAAAATCATGCCCATCGAGCCGTTTCCCGATGATGGCGATGAAAAGATCGGTTCTCCGAACGGACCGAGAGTCTATGGAGACACCCGTGAAGACCGTCTCCGCCCGTCCGGTTGTCAACCTTCCCTTAACGGCATCAATTAGTTCGCAAGCGTTCATCAAGCCCATAAGCTTTCCTAACGAGGACCCTTTTGAAACTTCCGCTCAGACCTTCGCCCCCGCTGTCGCGAGAATCTCCCTCGCGACTTTTCTATCATCGAAATCCACCCGATAACCTTTGAGCTCCTGATAGGTTTCGTGTCCTTTCCCGGCAATGAGGACGGTATCATCTTCCCCTGCCATGGAGATCGTCGCGGCGATAGCCTTGCCCCTGTCTGGCTCGACCGTGAAGTCTCGCCCGCCCGGGGGGAAACCCCGAACAATCTCGGAAATGATCTCCATCGGCTCCTCACTCCTCGGATTGTCGGAAGTAACCACAGCGAAGTCCGCCAGCCTGCTCGCCACCTTCCCCATCTTGCTTCTTTTCCCCCGATCCCTATCCCCACCGCACCCGAACACCACAATCAACTTCCCTTTCGTGATCTCCCTCATCGCGGTAAGAACATTTTTCAGAGCATCATCAGTATGGGCATAGTCCACTACGACCGTGGCGCCCCTCTCGCCCTGAATGAACTCCAGTCTGCCCGGAATAGGGGGTGTGCAACTTATAGCCTTCTGAATTGTCTCAGCGTCAACTCCCTGGCACAGCCCCACAGCCGCCGCAGCCAGAATGTTGCAGACGTTGTGGCGACCGAGGAGGCAGCTTTCCATCTCCACAGAACCCCAGGGCGTCCTCGCTGTGAACGACGATCCGGACCTGTGAAGTCGTACATCCTCCGCCGTCACATCGGCGTCGCCTTTGAGACCGTACGTTACGACAGGCACAGGTGTCCGACTGGCGACGTAATGCCCCTCGGGCTGGTCAACGCAGATAACGCCTCGCCGAGGAAAACCGTTCTTGTTCTCCGGAGATAACGACTCGAAAAGACGTGCCTTGGCCCGCAGGTAGTTCGCTTTCGTTTTGTGATAATCCAAGTGGTCCCTCGTGAGGTTCGTGAAAACCGCGACATCGAAATCGAGCGCCGCGACCCGCTCCTGATCGAGTGAATGCGAAGAAACCTCCATAACAACGTACCGGCATCCTTCCCTTGCCATTCGGGCGATCAGAGGGGTCAGAAGGAGAGGATCGGGCGTTGTCCTTTCGGCAGGCAGGATCTCATCCCCGACCCGATACTCGATAGTGCCGATCATTCCGCACGGCCATCCCGCCCTGACAAGGATATTGCCAATGAGATGGCAGACCGTCGTCTTGCCGTTGGTGCCGGTGATCCCGACGAGCCCTATACTCTCGGAGGGGTACGCGTGGAAGTTTGCTGCGGCTTGAGCAAGAGCTCGTCGGGTTCCCGATACTTTGATTCTCGTTGCGCCCTTAGCCCCGATGCGCGACTCCTCGCACATGACGGCTCGGGCCCCCCTGCTGACGGCCTCCTCGATAAAGAGGTGGCCGTCAGCCTTTTGACCCCGGACAGCAACAAAAAGAAAACCATCCCTCACCTGCCGGGAATCGCAGGCGATGCCCGCGATCTCTGTTTCAGCCCGGCCCGAAATCTCTATCACTTCAACATCTCTCAGGATGTCGCTTAGCTTCATGAATAAGAATTCCTTCCTCTACACCCGGCTCAATTCAGTTGAGCCGATCGGGTATTCTCTTCTTTCTCCTCGTGAGGCTGCACTTGAAGGTACTTCAGCGCCTTCTCGCCGATTCGTGCAAAGACCGGCGCAGCAACCGTCCCCCCGAAATGCTTCGGCTTGACTGTGCTCTGAAGCGCTACCAGGATCACGATCTCAGGGTCCTCAGCCGGCGCAAACCCGCAGAACGTCGAGTTGAAAATCGTGTCGGAATACACCCATTTGACAATTCGTCCTGTCTCATCCGTGACCGGCAAAGCCCTCTGAGCCGTTCCCGTTTTCCCCCCCGGCGAATACCCTTCAATCTCGGCGCGCTTCCCGGTCCCTTCCGTGACAACCTTTCTCAGGATGGACTTCATTGTTTTTGCAGTCTTTTCGGAAACAGCCCGCCTGGCCGCCTGAGGCTCAAAACGCCTCACCACCTTCCCTTCTTCGTCCCTTATTTCCTTGACGATCAGTGGCTTCATGAGAACGCCATCGTTGGCAATCGCCGCGAAAGCCATCGCCAACTGAAGCGGCGTAACTGCCAACTCTTGTCCCATCGGCACCTCCGCCAGCGAATACCCCGTCCACAGATTTGGCGGACGCAGAGTTCCCGAAATCTCTCCCGGCAAGAGAACTCCCGTTTTCGACCCGATCCCGAAGTTCCTCAGCCCACCCCAAAGCCCTTTCGCCCCCAGCCGCCCGCAGACCTTTGCCATGCCTATGTTGCTCGACTTGACCACGACTTTCTCAAAGGTCAGCTCTCCCTGCGGCCGATAGTCGCGCAAGCGGGGCCCCTTCGGCGCCTTCCAGTACCCGGGACCGCAGTCAACTTTTTCTTCGGGGGTAACCACTCTCCCCTCCAGCGCTACAGCGGCGGTAATGGCCTTGAATGTGGAACCCGGCTCGAACGAGTATTCGACGGCTTGATTCGACATCCTCTCGGGATCGAACTCCACAATGTTGTTTGGATCGAAATTTGGGAAATTCGCCATCGCCAGAATCTCACCCGTTCGCGGATTGACGACAACGGCGCTGATTGTCTTGCAGGCCACTTCCTCGAACTGCCGCCCGATCTCCTCTTCACAAATGAACTGGATGCCCTCATCAATCGTCAAAACCACATTTTGACCGTTGACGGCTGGCTTTTCGACGACCTGTGCGGAGAGGACCCATCTTCTCCTGTTGTCAATGTTCTTCATCCGCCATCCCGCTTCCCCCTTCAGCCATCGGTCCGCCGACTTTTCAATCCCAGCCACGGGATAGCTGTCATCTCGCACGAGTACTTTCCCCGGACGAGGATCGTCTCTCACAAATCCGAGGATGTGGCACAACAGACGCCCGTCCGGATGAACCCTTTTGACCCGGTTATCGAGGAAGATACCGTGATAAATGAACTCTTTCTCACCGCCGTACAGAGATGTGCTTCGCCTCCCTGCCTCGAAAAACACGCGGTCCCGGCGAAGTACCTCCACCGCGTCAATCATTTCTTGCGTCGGCTTCCTCTTCAGATACGCCGCTTCCCGGCCTTTAAGAGCAAAAGTGCGATTGAGCCTGTCTCGCTCGAGACCCAGGAGTCGCGCCAGCGTTGATGCCAGCAGGTCCCGGTTCGGCGTGAGTTTCGGGTCCCGTATCTTCCGCAGATCGGCGCAGATGATGTTCGTCGGTTCGCTCAGCGCGAGCACCTTCAGGTTCCTGTCGAGGATGGACCCACGCTTTGGGTAAATGAGCTCGCGCGTCTCGTATATCTTCTTCCCCCTGGCGACAAAGTAATCGTGTCGCAGAACCTGAATGCTGAACAGTCGCGCTATGATTGTCGAAAAACACAGGATGAACCCCACCAGAACCAGGGTCGAACGCATCTTATGACTCTTGCTCAACATTCGGCCATCCTCGTTTTCACGGCGGCATCGGAAGAAAAGGAGTTTTTCCCTCCCGCACCTTCTTCCGAACGCCGCTTGCGCCCGAACATCTCAAGAAAGAGAGAAGGAGGAAAAAGAAGCATTGTAGCAGCGAAGAATTGGTTTCCTGTTTTTTCCTCTAAGGCCGACTTCATTTTTCCTCCCTTTCCTCCGACGGTCATCCGGCGCCTCGCCTGTGATTCTTAGCGGCTCAGCGCCAGTTGAAATCTCTTCTCAACGTCTCCTTCTCGATGGGGGACTTTCGGGATGGGGCCGCCCGACTGAGATTCTCGCCACCGTTGCTGACACCGCAGGAGCTGAACGAGCTGTCCCTCGTTTCGCCACGGGCAGACGGAACGGACGGGGCGCTGCTAACGTGATTTTCTGCTTCGGAGAGGGTTCCTCAAGACCGAGCTCCCTCTCCCTGATCTCCGCCCATAGCCGCTGGGGCCTCTGCAGCCTCACCAGCGTCGCCCGAAGCTTCAACTCCTCGGTCCCTGCCGTTGAGATTCCTTTCCGGAGCTCGTTGATCCGGTAACCGAGCGAAATGATGGTGTTCTTCTGCCAAACATAGGCGACTGCCGTAGCAATGAGAATGAACACAATCACCGACCATTTCCCGATGAGCCGCATGGTCAGACGAGGTTTCCTCCGCGCCTGCACCCCATAGGTCACATATCGGCGTTTCTTCTTTTTCTTTCGCATACTCGCATCCTGCCGCTTCGGCTGCGTCGGTTCTTCTCGATTTCCGCCTGCGAAGGCCGTATGGGCTTTCTGGTCAAAACCTTCACTTCCGAAACCCGCCCGCACGTGCACACCGGAAAAGATGGCGGGCAGACGCATCCTTTCTCAAACTCCCGAAACGTCTGCTTGACAATCCGATCCTCCAGCGAATGGTACGAGATGACGACAAGCCTTCCGCCGGGTCGTAGAGCCGATATCGCCTCCGGTAAAGCATCCCGCAGAGATTCAAGCTCGCCGTTGACCGCTATCCGCAGAGACTGAAACGTCTTCGTCGCCGGATGGATTCTTCCCCGGCGTCGGCCGACAACTCCCTCTATCAGCTCAGCAAGCTCGGTGGTCGAGGTGATCTCCGACTTCTCTCGCCTCCGGACAACCGCGGACGCGATTCTCCTCGTGAACCTTTCTTCGCCGAACTCACTGATGATCCGCATGATCTCCGCCTCCGGATAGCGGTTTACAATGTCCGCCGCCGTGAAACGCTGGCGGCCGTCGAACCTCATGTCCAATGGGCCTGTCTTATACAGGGCAAATCCTCTCGATGGACTCTGCAACTGGGCCGATGACATGCCGAGATCGAAAAAAACTCCATCAACGTCCTCGACCCCAAAGCTCTCAAGAATCTTCCGCAGATTCCTGAAGTTATCCCGGACATATGTGACTCTCTCTTTCCAGGCGGAAAGCGCTTCTCTCGCCTTCCCCAGCGCTTCTTCGTCCGCGTCAATGGCGATCAACCGCCCGGAGGGTGCGACTCGTTCAAGAATAGCTGCCGCGTGCCCTCCCAACCCCACGGTGCAGTCAACAAACGTGCCGCCGCGAACGCAGCCAAACCACTCAACCATCTCCTTCAGCAAGACCGGAACATGGTCGCACAATGCCAACCTCCCAGGCTGAGTCATTCAACAGCGAATCCATTGTTGTCGCGGCTGAGAAATTGTGGTACTATTACTGCCAAGATTGGCCCTGGCAACATCAGGAGGGAATATCGGTGAGCCGATTCAAGCAGGTTTGTCAGATCGTCTCGCGCATCTTCAAGCCTTCAGGCCTTAACAGCCCACCCCCCTCATCATGTGCTTGCAGCCGTTTCGTCCTGGCCCTTGTTTTCGGAAGTCGCTGGCTGAACCAGCTTCTCCGCCATCTTCTCGTAACTATCCATGGATTGCTCAAGCCATTTATCCCAGGCCTCAGCATCCCAAATCTCGATGAAGTCGGAGAGACCGACGATCGCGACCTCTCTGGTGATTCCTGCATACTGTGCCAGAGCTTGCGGGATCAGGATTCTCCCCTGCTGGTCACAAGAAACTTCCTTGGCGCCGGAGAAAAACGTGCGCTTGAACCTTCGCGTGTTTGTGTTGTCGAGAGGCGCCGTGCTCACCAACTCCAACACACGCTCCCATTTCTCTTCGGGGTAACCCATGATGCACCGCTCGAATCCGCGATTGAGGAAGAAACTCCCCCGCTGCCCTTGGAGAATCGGACGAAACTCCGCAGGGATGCTTATTCTGCCTTTTTCATCAAGGGGGCGACGATATTGCCCGTAGAGGGCTCGTCTTATTCTGAGCTTGGTCATCATTGGCGCGTTCCACCATTTTTTGCTTTAACAAACCACTTTCTACCACTATTCACCACGTCTGTCAAGCTAAATCTTCGCCCTATGTTGTTGCTGTAAGCCACTGTCCTTTAAGTTGTTATGTGTGGTTTCGCCAAGCTTTCGCCGTCA
>JABMQX010000543.1 GCA_013203085.1 bacterium
AATGGCGCCGTCCTCGGCGATTTCCCCGTCTGCCGGCTCATTTCCGTCCAAAGCAGCTTCCACCTTTTTCAGGTCAACGATTCCCCGGCAGGGGACGCCCAAGATGAGAAGGTTTTCCCTCGGAACCTGCTTTTCCTTGACCAAACCGACGAGAGAGCGCCCATCGCAGCCCTTTGCGACGACAGCAACCCTGGGTGGCTTCCACTGTTTCGGCCGGCCCTCTCTGGAAAAGAGGCGGGGCAGATAGACGGCGAGGTTGTTCGAGCAAAAGCCATCCCAGACAAGCTTGTCCGCCTCCTCGGCGTTGGTGATGAAACAAGGGGTTGTCCGCAGAGGAAGAGTGCCCCTCTCGTAACCGATCAGAAGGTCTATTTTGCCGTCGTCGAAGAGTTTCTTCGCCAGAACTTTCAGGTCGTCGGACATCTCCACATTCCCGCTTATAATTCTTTCGTCAGTTTCTGGATGGGTCCCACTCGCTTGACGCCTTCGATCACTTTCTCGAGAATCTGGGCGCACCTTCCACCTTCGGCAGCCGAGACCCATGAGAATTGAACTCGCTCCGGCTCAATCCCGACGTAGTCCAACCAGTTCTTGAGGAGGGCGAACTTTCTTCTGGCGACGAGATTGCCGCTGATGTAGTGGCAATCCCCCGGATGACATCCGGATACGAGCACCCCATCAACGCCCTGCCGCAGCGCGCTGAGAATGAAAAGGGGATTGACCCTCCCGGAACAGGGAACGCGTATGACCCGGACGTTCGTGGGGTACTGAATTCGGCTCACCCCCGCCAGGTCTGCGCCTGCGTAGGAGCACCAGTTGCACAGAAACGCGACAATCTTTGGTTGCCACTCCTCAGCCGGAGCTCGATCTACATCTTGGTTAGCCTTTTCTTTTTCTGCTGTTTCCATATTCATCACAACTCGGTGAGCGCTGCGAGTATCTGCTCGTCGGCGAAGCCTTTCAGGTCAATGGCGTTCGACCGACAAGAAGCGGCGCACGCCCCGCAACCTTTGCACAGCGCTTCGTTAACGACAGCCACTTCCTTTTCTGGGTCCAGTTCGATAGCCTGATAGGCACACACCTCGACGCACACGCCGCAACCGCGGCACCTTTCCTCAAGGACTTGAGAGACTTTCCCTTCCGCCTCGATCTCTGTCTTGCTCAAAACGGTCCCGGCTCTCCCGGCAGCCGCGCGAGCCTGGGAAATCGTCTCCGAAATGTCTTTCGGATAATGAGCGAGGCCGCAGACGAAGATCCCATCGGTGGCGAAATCCACCGGACGCAGTTTCACGTGTGCCTCGAGGAAGAATCCATCGTCCTCCAGAGGCACTTTCAGCAATTGCGACAGCCGGGGATTGTCCTGGTTGGCGACGATCCCGACGCTCAGGACCACCAAGTCCGGCTGAAGGCAAACAAGCCGATTCAGGATCTTGTCCTTGACCCGAACCTCGAGTTTCTTGGCGTTTTTCGCCACGGCAGGTTTGGCTTCCTCCTCGTAGGACACGAAAATGACGCCTTTCTCACGAGCCCTCTGGTAGTAGTTCTCCTTCAGCCCGTAAGTGCGCATATCCCTGTAGAGGACGTAAACAGCAAGATCGGGATTGATTTCCTTGAGCTTGAGTGCGTTCTTGACAGCGGTACTACAGCAGACCCGGCTGCAATAGGGATGAGATTCGTCGCGGGAGCCGACGCACTGGATCATCACCACCGACTTCATGGAGGAAAACGGTGATTCGGAACTGTCGCCCTTCTCCCAGAGCAACCGTTCGAGCTCCTCCTGGGTCACGACGCGGGAATCCTGTCCGTACATGTATTCTTCTGGTTCGTAAGAGACGCCGCCGGTTGCCACGATGACTACCCCGTGCTCGACGGGATCCGGGATCCCCTCGAGGGTGGTCTTGAAGTTCCCGACGTAGCCCGCTATTTCCTTGATTTTGGCGCCGGTATAGACGGTTATCCTGTCGTTTGCGTTGACTTTCTCGATCAAGGATTCCAGGAAAGGAGTGGTTTCGGCGCCGTCGAGGGTAGAGCGGATATTCCTCAGGTTACCGCCGAGGACATCTTCCTTTTCGATGATGGTCACTGGAAAGCCCTGGGCGGCTAAGTCGAGAGCAGCGGTCATGCCCGCCAATCCGCCGCCGATGACCAATGCCGATTTCGTGACTGGCAAACTCATTTTGTACAGCGGCTCAAGGCGAGCGACTTTGGCGACGGCCATGCGAAGAAGGTCCTTAGCTTTCTCCGTAGCCTCCTCTGGCTGCTTCTGATGGACCCACGAGCAGTGCTCTCTTATGTTGCCGAACTCAAACAAATAGGGATTCAGACCATATTCCCTGAGGGTGCTCTGGAAAAGAGGTTCGTGGGTCCGGGGAGTGCAGGCGCAGACAACCACGCGATTCATCCCGTTGTCTTTGATGGCCTCGCCGATGACTTTCTGGGCATCCTGCGAGCAGGCGAAAAGAAGGTGGTCGGCGTGAACAACGTGGGGTAAGGTCAGGGCGTACTCCGCAACACTTTCCACGTCCACGGTGCTGGCGATGTTGATGCCGCAGTGACACACAAACACGCCGATGCGAACCGGCTCGCCGCGTATGTCCCGCTCGGGTGGAAATTCCTTCTCAATTAGTTCGGCTTCCAGGTCAGCGACC
>JABMQX010000544.1 GCA_013203085.1 bacterium
AAACTGGGAGGAGGCGACTCCGGAATCGCAAGGCGTGGACTCCACGAAGCTGAACGCTGCTGTGAGCTACCTGAAAAGCCATGCTGGCCGGGACGGCGTCAAGGAACTGGTCATCATTCGCAACGGCCACATGATCTGGAAAGGCAAGCAGTTGACCAGCGCTTCGTGGGTCGAAACCGCGACTTCTCCGAAGATTCCGGCGTCCATGCCGTTGGGACACCCGGAAAGTCATATTGACGGCCGCGGAGTGTACGCCTACAACTGGTGGACTAACGGCGTTAAGCCCGACGGCAAAAGGAAGTGGCCCGGCGCGACGAGCGGGACGTATTCCGCCAGCGGGTACAACAACAACGACATGTTCGTCATTCCGGAATGGAACATGGTCATTGTCCGCCTCGGGCTTGACCAGGGGACGGACGGCCCCATCACCGATGCGACGTACAGCACTTTCCTGAGCAAAGTCGGGCGGGCAATCATGAACGCCACTCCCAAGCCGTAGTTACTTCCGGCCGTTCGACTTCGGAAACTGCATCGCAGGGAAAAGGATGCCGGAGGGGAACTCAGTCGCGGACGCCGAAGTGCCGAAAAGTCGCCGCGATTTCTGACCAAGCGTCGTTCTTGTCGTGGTGGCTGACGATGAAATCGGCAGCTTCCAAGCCCATCCGGATCGCGTGGTCCATGTTGTCGTGCAGAAACAGGCTTCCGCGTCCGATGGGATATAGATTCGGGATGCTGTTGAGGAAGCGATAGATGATCTCATAGTTGTCCTGCCAGGGGAGGTCGTACACGGGGTACACGGCCGGCAGCCATTTTGAAAAAATGCGATGGATCTCTTCCTCGGAGGCGATCAGGTCGAGCTCCCGGAGGTCGTCAAGGAGGTGGCGGAGAAGCTCATCATCCCCCATCTCCCAAAAGCGGTCTCCGACGTTGCAGGGGACTTCGACGCATAGGATAGTCTTGCCCTCCGCGCGAATCATGTGCGGACTGAATCTCTTCGGCTCGCTCATTCTCCCGAATACGTATCTCCTCTCAGGGTAATAATGGGTCTCAGATTCACAGCAGAAATCTCTGTTCAGGCAAATGTATAAGAAGTGGATTCCCCGCCACTTCAGGGCCCGTGCGCTCTCCGTGACAGCCGAGGGAGAGGCAGGCTTGAAAAGGCCGGCGAGGTTCTTGAGGGGGATGGTGGGAATGAGGATGTCTGTGGGAACGGAGATCGTGCCGCCGCTGTGTCGAAAGACGACCTCGTGGACCCGCCCGGACTGTGTCCGGATGGACTGCAACGTAACGCCGGTCAGCAACTGCCCACCGGAGCTCACGAAGCGCTTTTGAAGCTCCTCCGCGATGGTTCCGATGCCGCGATAGGGATAGTAGAAGTACTTCTTCTCCTGCTTCTTCGGGAGGATCAAGTCGCGCGCGATGGTGAGAGGTTTTTTGAGGGAGACCCTGGTTTTGGATGCGTGGGCGGAAATCGTTCTGGGATCAATGCCGTACACTTTCCATGCATAGGGGGAATAAAACAGGTCGTAGATGACTTTGCCGGTCCTGCGGGTCATGCAGGTCTCGTAAGAGGGGGTGAGTCCATCGTCGCGGGGCGAAAACAGACGCGTCGCGAGGAAGCTTGCGCCGCCTCGGAGGGTCGCGCTCATTCCCAAACCTCTGAGGAAATCTACCAGGTCGGGGGGATAGTGCATGTACTTGCCGCCGAGGCGGAGTTTGCCGCGCCTCTCCCGAAGCATGAGTTCTTCGCCAAGGAGCTCGCGGATGAGACCCAGGCCATCCGGGCAAAAAGCCGGATGGATGCGGTGGGAACCGTAGTCGTAGGAGATGTCGCCCTCTGAGAAGGTGTGGGCCATGCCTCCGGTGAACTTCTCTCGCTCAAGCAGAAGGACACGGGTGCCGTAAGCCTCCGCGAGCTTCGACGCCGCGGTCAAGCCCGCCAGGCCCGCTCCGATGACCACGATTGTTTTGCCGCTCCGTTCTCCGCTGCTCATGTTCTTCTCATTTGAAAGAAGCTCCATTTCGCGCCGGCTGGCGCGATCCGCCATTTCCTAACGTCTGTGCCGGAAGGGAGAATTTCCTCCGGAACTGAGCCGTGCACCTGGGCGAATCCGACAGATGGCTCCAGCACTGTCCTCGGAAAAGGGTTCGCTGAATCGAGTTGCGGCGAGAGACCTCCCCCGGAAAGCCGCACGCCCTTCTACCAAAAACAACCGGCGACGTCAACTTTCTTCGGCACAGGACAGCGATTCCGCAAGATGGCGGCGAATGGGGTAGGGGCTGGGTCAGTTGGCGCTCGAAGAAGAGGGAAGAGGCCGGCTGTGGCCGCTTTTGGATGGCAGGGAG
>JABMQX010000051.1 GCA_013203085.1 bacterium
GAGTCTGCCGTGGCGACCGGATTTCCGCTGCAGGTGAGACTTCCCTCTCATTTGGACGACATGGTCTCGTTGTGAAGGCACTGATTCAACGCAAATGCGCGGGGTCCTCGCAGACGGCGGATTTCACCGCTGACCATCACGAGCTCAGTGCTGCGATTCGCAAGTACCGCTGCACGTGCCGCTCTGAGAAAGGAGCTGCTTCGACGGGATAACAGGATACACAGGATCACTCGCAAACCATTCCGTCAATCCTGTCAGGAATCTTTCCGACAGGATAGCAGGATCGAGAAGATCACAACTGATCAAGTATCTGCTCGCCACTTATCCCGTCGGGAGAAAGCCGATTCTCCTGTTGAATCCCCCCTCTGCGCCCTCGCGCCTTTGCCTTAAGCCCTCTTTCCTTCCTTGCCCTGCCGCGGAAACGCAGCCACACCCGGCGGATGCAACCTCTTGAACAAACGGCGTCGGTACGTTAAGCTCTATCGCGCATGGCGGGTCCGGTTTCGAGCGCTTTGGCAGGAAAGGATTTTTTCCGTGGGTGCGAGCAGATTCATCAAAGCGGCGAGGTCCACGATGGGCATCGCCTTATCCGGCGTGCTTCAGCATCCGGTCAGGTCCCTGTTGACCCTTCTGACGGCGTCGGTAGGGATCGCTTCAGTAGTCGCTTCCATGGCCATATTGAAAGGCGCCAGGCAGCGGATAAGCGAGGATCTGTCGAGGCTGGGACTTGATATTATTGTGGTTCAGAACCAGATGCCTTCCTTCGGCGAGGTGCTGAAATCGAAACTGTTAACGATGTCGCACGTCGAGCAGATTCGGAACGAACTTGGGGAGGAGATCGAGGCTGTGGCACCGGCGGTTTACAAACGGTACTCCGCCTCTTTTCCGCCCCGCTCCAATTGGAAGACGACCACTGTCATTGGCACCACCGCAGAATTCAGGAGGATGCTCAGACTCAGCATGAAGCGCGGACGCTTCTTCCGGAAGGACGAGGTGCTTGAGGAGCATCCGGTGTGTGTGATGGATTCCGCACGGGTGTACGATGTTTTCGGCGACGAGGATGCCGTGGGGAAAGAGATAGAGATTGTCCGAGGGAGGTCAAGGTTGCGGCTGAAGGTCGTCGGCGTTCTCGAGGACCCGTACAGGCTGAGGAAACCCCATGGGCAGTTGGATACTGTGGCGATGTCGCGGAACATCTTCGCCAGTCGGCTGGAATTCAAGAACATCTACGTTCCGCTGCCGTTGATCTCAAAGGATGAGCAGAATATCAGCACGATCCTGTTGAAGGCTCGGGATTCCGACCGAGTGGAAGGAGTGATGGAGAAGTTGCTGAAGCTTTTTGAGCCGAGCGAGAAATATGTTGCAGTTCTGTCCCAGAAGGAGTGGATTCTCGGAACACTGCACTCCATCCACGATTTCACGGGCTACAGCAATATCATCTGGATAGTGATGATAGTCGTGGCGGCAATCATGATTATGACGATAAGATTCGTTTCAGTGAGAGAAAGGTACAAGGAGATAGCCATCCGCAGAACCGAAGGAGCGTCCAGGGCAAATATCGCCATGCAATTTGCGTTGGAGGGAATTCTGCTTTGCGCAAGCGGAGGGCTGATAGGGATAGGATCGGGAATCGGCCTGGCGAAACTGGTCGAGGCGAGCATCCTGCGATGGGAGGTCGTTTTCTCCGGACCTTCCTTTCTTCTGGCAGGGGCTCTTTCCGTCGCTGTGGGAATAGCCTCGAGCATATTACCCGCTGGGAGAGCAGCTTCCCTCGAGCCGGTGGATGCTTTGAGGATGCCGTGAAAATGGAGCGGGAAGTGGACCCTTGGCGTCTTGGCGAGAGAACAGGGCAGAGAGAAAACCTCCCGCAAAGACACAAAGAAAGCCGTCGGGAATAGGAAAAACCTTTGCGCTCGTGGCGGAGTTGAGTGCAGGCGAGGCCCTTGAAAACCGCAGATAAACGCAGATGCACGCGGTTGAATCTCGCTGATTTCGACACCTCTTATCTTTATCAGCGTTCATCAGCGGTTCACGGGCCCATCAGGTCCAGAATGGCCCTCGCAGCTCTTTGCGATGCTCCGGGCGAGCCGAGCTTTGCTCGGACCTCCGAGAGCTGCCGCCGGACAGCCCCGTGAACCCCGGGGTCCGTCAAAAACCTCACAATCTCTTCCGCAATCGCCCCCGGACGAGCCTCTCTCTGGACGAACTCGGGCGCGACGGTCTTCCCGGCGACGATATTGATCAAGCCTATGTTGGAAATAGTAATCAAACGCCTCGCTATAAGATAAGTCAATAGCGAAATCTTGTAAACAACGACGAGAGGAACCCCCAAGCAACCCGTCTCCAGAGTCGCGGTGCCTGACGATACGATGGCGGCGTCCGAAGCGGAGACAGCGTTGCACACTACATCTTTCACTATCGTTATCGGAACAGACACGCGGTGCTTTTCCAGTAACCGCCGGCATTCCCCGGCAAGCTCCTCAGATGCCGCCGGGAGAATAAATCGCGCATCGGCGACTTTTCCCCGGATGATCTCCGCCGCTTTCCCCATTACGGGGACGTGTCGAGAAACCTCCTGGAGACGACTCCCGGGAAGGATTGCGACGACTTTCGCCTCCTCGGGAATTCCGGCTTCTCGACGAAAGTCCTCGCGAGACATCGTTGGAGTGAGAACCTCCGCCAGCGGGTGACCGACGAAAACTACGTCAATCCCCGCTCGCCGGTAAATGGGGACCTCAAAATCGAAGACCACTATCATCCTGTCAACGCATTTACGCATCTTGTTGATGCGCCTTCTCCCCCAGGCCCAGACCTGAGGGCTGACAAAATAGGCGACCTTGACGCCCAGGGATTTCAACGCGGGAGCGAGCCGGAGATTGAAGCCGGGGTAATCAACGAGAAGAGCCACATCTGGCTTGCGGCGCCGGGCGACTTCTATGAGGCGGCGGAAAAGACGCCTGAACGTGAAATAATTGCTTGCCACTTCCGCCAAGCCTACCACCGCCAAACCGGTTATATCGGTCAGAATCTCCGCCCCGCTTCGCAGCATGCTTTCCCCGCCGACACCGAAAACCTCCACCGAGGGCGAGAGCTTCTTGAGGGAGGTGATGATTCTGGAGGCATGGAGGTCACCTGACTTTTCGCCAGCGACCACCATAAGCTTTCTGGGGGTCATACGGCGGTGTTCCTTGCCCGGATGTCCCGGACTATCTCCATGGCGATTTCAAGGGCCCACTTGCCTTGCTCAGCCGAAACAGGCGGCCGGGAAGAGCTTCTGATGGAACGGATAAAAGATTCCAGCTCCAACTTCAACGGCTCGGCTTTCTCCGTGGGGACCGGAGAGCGAACGATCTCGCCCTCCACCTTCCGATAGATCAACCCCTCCTGCTTCCCGTAATCGAGGGAGATGTAGGCATCCCGCTGAAATATCCTGATCTTCCGCATGCTGTCCAAGCTCACTCTGCTGGCAGTGAGATTGGCGATGCACCCTTTTTCAAACTCGATCCTGGCGTTCGCAATGTCCTCGCTGTCGCTGAGGACGTTGACCCCCACGGCGGAGATGCTCTTGATGCTGTCGTTCACGAGGGTCAAGATAATATCTATGTCGTGAATCATGAGGTCAAGGACCACACCCACGTCGCACCCCCTCGGATTGAACCGGGAAAGGCGATGACACTCGATGAAGCCGGGGTCCCGCAGGAGCCCCATCAGCGCCTTGATGGCGGGATTGAACCTTTCGACATGCCCAATTTGCAGCACCCTCTTGTTCAGGCCAGCCTGGCGAATGAGGTCTTCTGCCTCTTCCACCGTTGATGCCATCGGCTTCTCGAGAAACACGTGTTTTCCCGAGGAGAGGAAATGCTCGGCTATCTCATGATGAGAGATCGTTGGCGTGGCAATGCTGACCGCGTCAACCTCGGATGCAATATCGCGGTAATCGCTGTAGGACGCAACGCCCCACTCCTCGGAGAGCCGCGTCAACCTCTCCGCATCAGTGTCCACAACGGCTGCCAGAACCACGCCGGGCAGCTCCCTATAAATCCTGACGTGCTGCCCACCATGATGGCCGACCCCTACGACTCCGACTCTCACCTCTTCCATCTGGTCTGACCTCTCACCGCTGCAGGATACGGCTCAGT
Source organism: bacterium (assembly GCA_013203085.1). Classification (GTDB taxonomy): domain Bacteria; phylum Auribacterota; class JABMQX01; order JABMQX01; family JABMQX01; genus JABMQX01. Next base: position 4,140 of record JABMQX010000051.1, read on the forward strand.
TGGCGTCTGAGAGAAGAACTCCGGAACGTGCAATCCTTATCGCCGATTCTTATGTAAAACATGTCGTATCCTATCTGCACCTTAAGACTCTGCGTCTTGGAAAAAAACAGCTCCAGCTCGCCCAGTTTTTCGGAAGGATGGAACTCGATCACTTCGCCCGCAAGAATGTTCTGTCGGAGAAGCTCGAGCTCGCTGGGCGCCTTGGGAGCGCCGAACATAATCCGTGAACCCTTCCTCATCTTCCTGGCGATTTTTTTGCGGGTTTCTTTAAGCTCGGTTTGGCTGGGCAATTTCTGCGGGCGAATGATCTTGACCACGCTACGGACTTTATATCTCGTCTTGATGAGGGCGCTGACTTTTGCCAACGGAATCCTCGCATCAATGGGAACTCCGTTCCCACGCAGGAACTGGTAGATCGCACCCTTATCCGAAGGCTTGGGCTCTTTACGGACAGCCCCGGCGGCAGCAGCGCCGGCATCGGCTCCGACGAGACCCAGAGCGACCACTGCAACAAGAGCGCCCAACAGCCGCCTCAGCCGATTATCGCAGTATCTACGCCGATCTCTCATCGCACTATCCTCCGCACAACCGCGCGCCACTCCACGGACGGCGTTCATCTATCCTAATTCTCACCTCTGCGCATCTCCTCGGCTCGCCACAACGATTGAACTCACCCGCCTCATGAAGCGCAAGCGGCGCTCGGGTCATATGCACCGAACGCTCAAGTCCCCCGCTTCTCCACACCTTCCGGGCACCACCATACCACATCCCCGCAGGGGGGGACAAGACCGGCCGAGGAATATGCGCTTCCGCGGGACTACTTCTCGATCCCAAGAAGTTCAACCTCGAAGATGAGCGCAGCGTTCGGACCGATCCTCGCCCCGGAGCCCCGCTCACCATACGCCAGATTCGACGGGATAAAGAGACGATATTTGCTTCCCACATTCATGAGTTGCAGCGCCTCGGTCCAGCCGGGGATCACACCCCCCGCCGAGAAGGTCGCAGGCTGGCCCCGCTTGTAGGAACTATCGAACTCCGTCCCGTCAATAAGGGTGCCCTGATAATTGACTGTGACCTGATCGGTCTTCTTCGGTTTCGAACCGTCGCCCTTACGAAGCACCATATACTGCAGGCCGCTCGCGGTGGTAACGACGCCATCCTTCTTCTTATTCTCCGCCAGAAAGGCTTCTCCCTCCTTCAGGTTCTTCTCACCGGTCTCCTTCATCCTCTGGGCGAGTTCCTCCCGCTTCTTCGTGAAAAACTCATTCCTGATCTCGGTCGCCTCCTGCGGCGTCAGGAGCGGTTTGCCTCCCTTGAGAGTGTCCTCCACGCCCCGGAAGAAAATCGCGGGGTCAATCTCCGCTTCCAGCCTTTTCAATGACGCCCCGATATCCATGCCCAGTGCGTAACTCAACTTCGCGGAAGCGCTTTTCAGTTGCAGCTTTGGGGCCTTTTCCTTCTCGGCACCGAATGTCAGCAACAACGGGCACAGGACCAACCCTGCAGACATTGCCAGAATCCGTTTCATCTTCATTGCACATCTCCTCTCTTTCATGGGGCTCAGCTATTCACGCTTCGAGCGTGACTTCAATTAGTCCACCTGTCGAAACTGACAAACGCCACAGATTCTCTACCCGAAGACGAGGCGCCGCAGGGGACCGTCTCAGATCAAAAAGCGCTGGGCAAGATTATGCACGACAAAGCCGCCCACCTCCCGAGAGCTGAGCGACTCTCTTCCGTGCCCGCCTATGGATTGCTCAA
>JABMQX010000545.1 GCA_013203085.1 bacterium
CGGGACGGCAGCGGGCTTTTCACTTGATTTTGAAAGGCGGAAATGGGAAAGTGCGGTCGCGGACTCGCCTATGGGGGCTTCTGCATGGACCGATGTCGCCCTGAAATCGCCTGAAGGTAATAATCGGCGACAGGACGACGGGCCTTGTTGAAAACCCCGTGAGCGAATTCGTTGAGAATGGGCCGCATCGGGCGGGAAGAGCGGTTCCGCACGAGTGTGAAAGGAGGTGTGGATGGCAGAGAGATCAAGATGGTCGTCGCAGTCTGGGTTTCTATTGGCGGCGATTGGGTCAGCTATAGGTCTCGGGAACATCTGGCGGTTCAGCTACGTCACATACCAGAACGGCGGCGGGGCGTTCTTGATTCCATACTTCCTTGCGCTGGTGACCGCGGGGATTCCCCTGATGATTCTGGAGTTCGGTCTCGGGCACAAAATGCTTGGGTCTTCGGTTCTTTCGTTCCGGCGAATAGACAGGAGGCTGGAGTGGTTCGGATGGTGGATGCCGCTGTTAGTGATGTACGGAATCATGCTGTACTACACGGTAGTCATCGGCTGGTGTTTGAACTATACATTGTTCAGCTTGAACCTCGCATGGGGGAAAGATCCGGCGTCATTTTTCTTAAACACATTTCTGAAGAGGGCGGACAGCGCATGGGACTTGCGGGGCATCGTCGGCCCGATCTTCGTCAGCACCTGCGTCGTCTGGCTGATTATTTGGTCTATCTGCTACAGGGAGGTCAACAAGGGTATTGAGAGGGCGTGCAAGGTATTTATGCCAGCCCTTTTGGTTTTGACGCTGGTTCTGGTTTTTTGGGGATGCAGCCTCAAGGGGGCTGGAGCGGGCCTGAAGTTTTACCTGAAGCCCGACTGGAGCAAGTTGAAGGACGTGTCGGTCTGGACAAGCGCTTACGGGCAGATTTTTTTCACGCTATCTATCGGTTTCGGCATCATGATCGCCTACGCCAGCTATCTGCCGAAGAAGAGCAATCTCGTCAGGAACGCATTCATTACGAGCGTCGTCAATTGTCTCTACTCCTTTATCGCGGGCTTCGCAGTATTCAGCGTCCTGGGCTATCTTTGCTACGCGAAAGGCCTCCCGGCCGATCCAGAACATTTCAAGACTGTTGTGGAAAAAGAGGCGACTCTGGCATTTGTGACCTATCCACAAGCTATTTCGGCGCTGCCTGCGTTCAAGCGTCTTTTTGGAGTTTTATTCTTTCTCTCTCTGACGATTGCGGGCATTTCTTCCGGGATTTCGATTGTGGAGGCGCTAACCTGCGCGATAACGGACAAGTTCAAGGTTTCTCGAAGGAAGGTCGTTAACATTCTGTGCGCGACGGGTCTTCTCGGAAGCGTTGTATTTGTATGTCACAGCGGGTTGATTTGGCTCGATATTGTGGATCGGTTCATCAACCACTATGGCCTGGTCCTGGCGGGTTTCCTTGAGTGCGTGTTCATAGGGTGGATACTGAAAGCCCGGAGTCTCAGGAAGCACATCAACGCCGTGTCAAGATGGAAACTATCGAGAGTATGGGACTATCTCATCAAGTTTGTTTCGCCGGCGATCCTGGGTACCCTTTACGTGATGGATGTCGTGGACATTATCAAACATGGCTACGGGGAGTATCCGACGAAGGCGCTAATTCTGATTGGGGCGAATTGGCTTATTCTGGCGTTTATCCTGGCGGCGGTTTTTACGATCTATCCCTGGAGGAGGAAGCCGGAACAGGTCATTCATAGACCGGAGGAAGACAAGCTTTTGGTCTGAACGGCCTCTTCGGGCAACCGATGTCGATCCGAAGCTTGGGTTTCAGGCAGTGCTCAATCGACGACCAGGATGTCTCCGCTCACTATGTCGAGCTCGGCAAGGATCAGCCCGTCGAAATGCCTCAGGACTACTACGCGAACGACGTCGTAGCCTATTTCAATGTCGATCCTGTCTCCCGGGTCCAGAATGAGGCCGAAAGGCTCAACGAAGACTGTCCACGGAGTCTCGTTGACAACAGTGACGTAGTCGTCGTAATAATA
>JABMQX010000052.1 GCA_013203085.1 bacterium
GGAATGATCGCTCGTCTGTTTCCTCTCAAAGGACACGAGTACTTGTTCTCTGCCGCTGAGGAAATCGTCCGCCGTTTCCCGAAAGCCCGCTTTCTGCTCGTGGGCGATGGTATTCTCAGGGAAAAGTTCAATCGCACGTTGCAGCGTTCGGGTCTCGCGGAGAAGTTTATCTTCGCGGGGCTGGTTCCGCCGGAGCAGATTCCGGAGATGATTTCGGCCATGGATATCCTCGTCCACACTTCCCTGCGGGAAGGCCTTGCAAAGGCTCTCCCGCAGGCTATGGCGTGCGGAAAGCCGGTTGTGTCGTTCGACATTGACGGGGCGAGGGAAGTGGTTAAGAATGGTGTCACAGGCTATCTCGTGCCGCCGATGGACGTTCAAGGTTTAAGCTCCGCCCTTTGCCGACTGCTATCGGATGCAAGTTTGAGGAAGCGTATAGGGGAAGGCGGGCGGCGGCTCGTTGATCCGGCGTTCAGAAAGGAAATCATGGTCGCAAAGATCAACGCTCTTTACGACGCTCTCCGGCATCAGAAGGGAGGAGATGCCTGATGTGGGCCTTGGTTTACGCATACATCTTTGTTTTCTCGCTGGTTGTTTCCCTTTTTTGCGTACCCGTCGCCAGGAAGGTGGCTTTGAAGCTTGGCGTGCTGGCGAAAGCCCACCCCGAAAAAGCCGGAAGCGAACCGACGCCGCTTCTGGGAGGAGCGGCAATCTATTTCAGCTTCGCTTTCACGATCCTGATCCACTGGGCGTTGTTGCTCGCTTTGCAAAACACAGGTTTGCTGGAGCGGTTAGTCCCGCAGCAGGTTCTCCACTACATTCCGGGCGTCGTCAAGCAAAGCGGCCGGCTTCTTTCCATCATCTTTGGGGGTCTGTTGATTCTGGTTCTGGGGATTATTGATGACAAACGGGAGCTCCGTCCTCTGTGGAAACTCATCGGACAGGTCGTCTGCTCGCTGGCTGTCGTCCTGGCCGGCGTCCGCATAACACTTTTCATCCCTGGTTTTCTGCCGGGCTGCCTTTTGACGGTCCTGTGGATCGTGGCGCTCACCAATGCTTTCAATTTTCTGGATAACGTGGACGGGCTTTCGGCGGGAGTCGCCGCCATCGCTTCCCTCCTCTTCTTCTTTACGGCGGTCTGCCTGAAGCAATACTTCGTTTCCCTCATTCTCCTTGCTCTCGCTGGCAGCACGCTCGGATTCCTTCGGTACAATTTCCCCCCGGCTACCATCTTTATGGGGGACGCAGGCTCGATGTTCCTCGGCTACACGCTGGCGTGCTTGACGGTTGTGGCGACTTTCTATTCGGGGGAGAGCCAGACGTTTTTTCCCGTGGTCCTGCCTGTGGTGGTTCTGGCCATTCCGCTGTACGAGTTGATAACAGTCAGCTTCATACGTTGGCGCAAAAATCTGCCCGTATTCAAGGCGAGTAAGGACCATTTTTCCTTTCGGCTGGTCAATTTGGGGATGAGCCGCCGGGGTGCAGTACTGTTCATCTATCTGCTGACCTTTTGCATAGGAATCGGCGCCACGCAGCTTCCGAAGGTTAATCTGCTGGGGGTGACGGTAGTTCTCGTTCAATCGGTCACAATTCTCGTTGTTGTGGCTCTTCTCGAACATTTCGGCAAGCAAGAATGAACGGCAGGCGAGCGTTTACGATCAGGACTCTTGGGTGCAAGGCGAATCAGTACGATAGCCAGCTTCTCCGGGAGGATCTCCTCACACGCGGCCTTGTGGAGTGCAAGGGCGACGGAGACGCCGACGTGTGCATCATCAACAGTTGCACCGTTACTGCCAACAGCGACGCCAAATCGAGACAGGCGATCCGCTCCCTCAAACGACGGAATCCACACGCCCGGATAGTTGTTACCGGCTGTTATGCCCACACCAACCCGGAGGAGGTCTCCAGCCTCCCCGAAGTGGACGCAGTATTCGACAATCCCTCGAAGGAAACCCTTGCGGACCGTATCTGCGCCCTTCTGAATGTCGGACAAGGGTTCATCGGGCAGCCTTGCTCTCGCATAACCTACTTCTCCGGCCACACGCGAGCCTTTGTGAAGATTCAGGACGGCTGCAACAAAAAGTGCTCGTATTGCATCATCCGCATCGCACGGGGGAGAAGCCGAAGCCGCCCAATCGCCGACATCCTCAGGGAAATAGAGGGGCTTGTTGCCAGCGGTTACAGAGAAGTCGTCCTGACCGGAATTCACATCGGGAGTTTCGGCAAAACCGACGATAGGCAACAGAACAGATTGCCGGAGCTAATCGAAACCCTCGGTGAGGTTGAAGGGCTGATCCGCCTCCGGTTGAGCTCCATTGACCCGAACGAGATAGACGAGAGGCTGATCGAGGCGATTCGTCGCTCCCCCCATGTGTGCCGCCACCTTCACGTTCCGCTGCAGAGCGGTTCGGACACAATTCTCCGCCGCATGAACCGCGATTACACTCGGGACAGGTACCTCCGGACGCTTTCCCTTCTCAGGAAGGAGCTGCCGGGGATTTCCATAACGACCGACGTGATGGTTGGCTTCCCCGGAGAAACGGAGGAGGATTTCCAGCGGAGCCGTGAAGTGGTCTGCGGGGCGGAGTTCAGCAAGGTTCATATTTTCCCATTCAGCAGCAGACGGGGCACGCCGGCAGAGCGGTTTCCCGGTCGCGTCTCACGAGAAGCTATCAAAGAGAGAATCGCTCAGCTCTTGTCGGAGGCGAAGGCGGCAGCCCTCAGGGTCAGGCGGAGATTGCCGGGGAAAGTCGTGAACGTTCTTGTTGAAAGGGAGCTCCCTGCCGCCGGCAGAAGCAGACTCCCCAGCATCCTGAAAGAGGGAGAGTTAGCGTACGAAGGGTTTTCGTCCAACTATCTGAGAACCGTTTTCCTTAGCAATGGAGAAGGGAGCGGGGATATGAAAAACCGCCTCGTACAGGTGCGTGTTGAATCTTTCGATGAGCTATACCTGTACGGTCGGCAGATTTGATCGGTGTGGCTGCGTTTGCGTCGCAAGGCAGGGAGAGAGAGCTTAACGCAAGGAGGTGGAGCAGGGAGTAAAGAATGAAAGCCGGACCGGCCCCTCATGGCATCCCACCCGACCGAGGCGGGACCTGTGGAGGCCCACGCCAGTATCACTCGCCGGCGTGAAAAAAGGCCGCACGGTCCCGGCACTCGCATGTTATATCGTAGCTAACGTGCGAGTGAACGGCTCGCCCGACTATATCCTGCGGTGTCGTTTCCATGATGGAGGGGCTTCGCGAGGAGGGCGCGAGCGGAAGAACGTTGTCGTCCGGGCAGGTGGGAGGAGGGTGCCCGGCAGAGCACCAGCCATAAGGGAGTCCTTGCGAATGGGAAAGTATCAGGCATCTCTCCCCGCCACCAACGGGTCTCCGCAATTCGGA
>JABMQX010000546.1 GCA_013203085.1 bacterium
AGGCCGACCGGCGAAAAGGCATCACGGACGTAACGCTCAAAGTGAGGTTCGAATGTCAGTTTTTCTATATTGATGAAGTTGTCGCTGGTCTGCCCGCGAAGAGCGCCTGAACGTGAATACCCGAGCCCGCAGAAGTGCAGAACCCCTGCAGCCTTGCGGTGGCAGCGCCAGTACTCCGTTAAGGCGGCGAGGTACCGCGCGTACGTCTTCCGCAATTGAGTCCGGGAGGCGTCAATCCCCAGGAGGTTCTTGTAGATATCCTCGGTGAGTGTGGTCGGCGTTCCGTCGCGATTCAGCCACAGCCAGGCATATTCGTTGATAATGTTCGCATTGGGAAACTTCTTCTTTGATCGACTTCGCTCGTTCGGGCCGTTGTGCGGTATGCGGGGAGACGTCAAGAGCTCCGCCAGCGGTCCGGCCAGGCCGGGTTTCCGTTTCCTGAATTGGGGAAAGAGGTAGGGGTGGGTTTCCGTGCCATCGGTGTCTACCTGGGGTTCAGACCAGCCGTTATCCCAGGGTCGATTCGACAAATCGAGGTGACGCACGGCGTTGAGGGCCTTGCCCGTCTCCGGTGTGATCGTTTCGTTCTGGGCATCCCAGATGACGACACAGGGGTGATTCCATCTCTCCTGCATCCACGCCGTGTACTCCTTGACGAGCTGCTCGCTTCGGAGTGTTTCAGGCTTGCCCCATAAGGGAAATTCATCCTGAATAAGAAAGCCCACTTCGTCAGCTATCTCATACCAGATCTCAGGCGGAAAGCCAATGCAATAGCGAATCGCATTCCAGTGCATGCTTTTGAATCTCCGGTGGAGCGTCCGTACCCAGTCCGTGCGCCAGGGGAGATTGCCCCGGGAAGGATCCTCAAAGAACCGAAAGATGCAGACATTGGTCCCGCGCATCATGTACGGCTTACCGTTCAGGATGGCTCGCCCTGAGTCCTTGTCGAATCGAAATGACCGCATCCCAAAACGGACACGCAGTGTGTCGCCTCCTGTGGTGGCTTCGAGCTCGTAAAGGAAGGGATCTTCCGGACTCCAGAGATGGCAGTTCTCGATGGGCAAACGGAGATCGAACGCGTGCTGCTGGTTCGCCGCAAGCCGAACGGCTTGAGTTGCGCCGGAAGCTGCTATTTCGCCCGAAGACACCTCACGAACCTGGCAGGTCACGATCACATCCTGTGCTTTGGTGCCATTTTCGATGAGAGTTTCGATGCGGACAGCTTCGGCGGGAACGTCGGGCACCGCCTGTATACGCACGATGGTTGGGGTATTGCAGAGTATCAGTTCGACCGAATCGTAGATCCCCGGAATGTACCGGACCTTCTCGAAATCATGACCGGTAGGGACGGTTGCTGGAACGCTATCGCGGAAGGCGCCGACGCGAATCAGAATTTCATTCTCGGCACCAGAACCCTTGAGAACATCGCGGATGTCGAACACAAGAGGTGTGAAGCATGATACACGGTCTCCGACCGGGCACCCGTTTAGAAACACGCTTGTTCCGAATTTAGCCTTGTGTATCTTCAACCAGGCTACGTCAGGGAGGGGGCCTTCAAGGCGGAAGGTTCGGCGATACCAAAAGGCTTCCCGGCGGCTGCTTTTCGTGCCGACGTCAGGGAAAGCCGGCGAGGCCATATCAACAAGCCCGGGAACGGGCACGTGGTGGGTGAAGCTGTCCGGAAATGCATTTAGAGCACCTTCGGCGATTTCCCAGGTGCCATCAAGAGATATGATGCGCCGCGAACTGACGGTCTTTTCTCCTGCGGCCTGAAGTGCCGTACAGAACAGGACAGCCGCTATGCACAGACACAACGATTGTTTTGTGGGACACACTGTTTTCACTGCTCTGCCTCCTTTCAATACTTTGTTATTCTTCGCGGGGAGAGGCGCAAAATCTCAGGCGCCAATTCCGCGCGCTCAAAATGAGCAGCAGAAATGCGCCGGTGATTACTTCTCGTGGGGCTGACTCTTGCCCAGCCGCCAGCAACAAGAATAACAAAGATGAGTAGAGTGGTCGTGCTCTTTCATGCAAAAGTGGACTTTTCACAGGTTGCCCTAATTAGCGGTCCCGGCCTTTGAAGGTATGATAAGAACAGCAACCGCGCTGGACTGCCCCTTTTGCGTTTTCGAATTTCACGCGCCGTTAAAAAGAAGAAACGCAGGATAGGTGACTGTCCGAACGTTTAGTCCAACATCCGGCACCATCTTTTTCGGAGTGCCTTGAAAGCAGCTCCACACAAAAACGTCCACGGTTTCGGTCCGCCAAAATCCCGGTCAAGGTTGACCGCTGAGGCGGTAGAAGCGCATCAGGACACTGGCGGCGGTGGGAGGTGTCCCGGTCTCGCCTCCGTCGTCGAGCCATTCCATGAGACCGCCGGTTCCGGTGAAAGAAGAGAGTGCGGTCCAGACAGCCATCAGATCGTTTGTGAAATAGAGCGTGTAGTTTGCTCCGGCGATGCTGTGCCAGGTGATTCGCGCACCCTCGGCAACGCTGTACGATATACTCTCGATGGCGACGGTGAACAACTTGACCGTCGCCCCCCAGAAGCCGGACCCGACGCTGAAGCTCGGACTCTCGAAGACCTCCACGGGCGAAGGCTGTCCCAACGTCCCGGTAACTGAATAGCTTGCCGACGTTGAGGTTGTCCCTCCGCCAGACATCACGGAGCGGGTGAGTTTGTAACTCGCGGAGCTCTGCGCTGCGGCACTTCCCAACGCCGCCAAAGACACGGCCAAAACTACAC
>JABMQX010000547.1 GCA_013203085.1 bacterium
AGATTACTGTCAAGGTAGCAGAGTTCGGAACTGTATCGTCTGGGGCAATACGGCGGCGGAAGGCGACCAAGTTCATGACTCTAACGACCCCACCTATTCCTGCATCCAGGACTGGACGGGAAGCGGTGCAGGGAACATCGCTGAAGACCCTCGCTTCGTTGACCCGGATGGGCCGGATGACGACCCCGAAACGTACGATGATAATGATTATCGCCTCCCGGGGGATTCACCGTGTATTGACGCAGGACAAAATGAGGACTGGATGCAGCAGGCGGTTGACCTGGATGGCAATCTCCGCGTCTGCTACGGGATTTCCTCTCCGACGGTGGACATGGGGGCCTATGAATATGTTTCCGGCGAACCTGGGGGCGGAGCGTGGCACGTGGATTGCTCGGTATCTGCCTCAGGCGACGGAACCTCCTGGAAAACTGCCCTGGCAACAATACAGGAAGGGATAAATGCCGCATCCAACGGCCATACGATAATCGTTGCCACGGGCACCTATTTTGAGAACATCCACTTCGCTGGCAAAAACATCATCCTCCGCAGCACTGATCCCCTCGATCACACAGTCCTCGTCAGCACCATCATTGACGGCGGCAACAGCGGCTCTGTCGTCACCTTCGAGGGAACGGAAGCCGAAACCTGCGTGGTTGTGGGTTTCACCATCCGCAATGGCAAGGGTGTTTACGGCGGAGGAATCTGCGGCGGAACGGCGGACAATCACACTCACGCCAGGATCGAGAACAATGTCATCATTTCCAACCGGGCTGATTACGGCGGAGGGGTGGCTTACTGCGACGGCGACATCCGGAGCAATACAATCTCAGGGAACAGGGCTACGCACCAATATGGTGAGGGGGGCGCTCTCGCCTACTGCGATGGCAGCGTTCAGAATAACACCATTAGCGGAAACTTGTCCGTATGGCGAGGCGGCGGCCTGAGCCGCTGCAACGGTACAATCGAAGACAACGCCATCTCCGGAAACTCATCCTCCTCCGGGGGAGCGTTGTCATATTGCAAGGGTTGCATCCAGGGCAACGCCATCTCCGGGAATTCGGCAAAAGTCTGGGGTGGCGGACTCCATTGGTGCCCGGGCGACATACAGAACAACGCCATCGTCGGTAATTCAGCGGGCTGGGGCGGGGGGCTCGCTTTGTGCGACGGCAACATCCGGAACAACACGGTCGTTGGCAACTCGGCAGCGAACAGCGGCGGCGGGCTTGCCTGGTGCGACGGCACGATCTGGAACTGCATCATCTGGGAAAACGCTGCGCCGGGGTTCCCTCAGGTTTATGATTCCAATCCGATCACCTATTCGTGTATTCAGGGCTGGGCCGGAGGAGACGAAGGAAATATTTCGCTGGACCCCCAATTCGCCGATCCGGACGGGCTGGACAACAATCCTGAGACCTTCAAGGACAACGATTACCGTCTGAAACGTCTGTCACCGTGTGTTGACGCCGGAAACAACCGGGGCTGGGCGTGGGATTCAATTGACCTTGATGGCAATCCCCGCATCTTCTATGGAATCTCTTCCGTCACCGTGGATATAGGCGCCTACGAATTCGGCTCTTGGCCCTTGCGGATCGTCCGTGTGCTGAGAGGGTCCGATAGCGGGCTTCAGCTCACGTGGAACAGCCGCCCGGGAGACAATTACAGCATCTGGTCGTGCTCCGATATCCTGAGGGGGGAATGGCGCGAGGAGGGAAAGATGCTCGCCGACGGCCAATCAACCTCCTGGACGGATCCTGACACCGCTACCTCACAGAAGTTTTATCGGATCGAAGTGAAGTGAACCGGTTCCTTCGACCCGGACTGCTGATTATCAGCATTTTGGATGTAAGAGTTGGACAGGATAACAGGATGGACCGCAGCTCCTAAAAATCCTGTTAATCCTGTCTGAGACTCCTCTGGGGACGCGAGGCGAGAATCCATCGTCGGACGTGAGATCGAATTGCCCGCTTCTATCGCCAACTCCCGACCAGCCCCTCTTCCGTTCTGTGATTTGCGTCGCCGAAAAAAAACTGAAGCGCGGCCTACCTTTCTGCATAGACACACTATAAGGATGATTGTGCCTCTCACGAAAGGCAAGCTGCGGCGATTGTATTCCTCTGGCGACGCGGCCGGAGCGATGGAGCGCTCGCCGGGATGTGTCTTGCCATCCGGTTTTCATGCTCCTCTCGTCGTGAAGTATTGAACTGAGCCTTCTGCGATGGTATAATCATTTAGTTGCGATGAAACAACGCTCGCCGCCAGGTTCGGCGCGGCTCCATCGAATGAAAAACATTGAGCCGCGATGATGTTCTCTAGCACAGGACTCGAGACATGGCAAAGCGAAAGAAAAGGAAAAGAAGGAAAGCCAAACTTGTCGTAGCCGTTATTGTCGTGGCGGCGGCTGGCTACGGGTTCTGGCAGTTCTGGCTTGCCCGGGGCAAAGACAACGACCCAAC
>JABMQX010000548.1 GCA_013203085.1 bacterium
CGGCAAAAGTCGCCTCACCTTCGCCGTAAGTCAACTTTGCCGGGCCCATCCTTCCGCATGCTTCTTCGATCAGTTTGACCAACTTCTTCCCCAGCTTCCGCGTGTACGCGTCCACGGCAGCCTGCTGCTGCTTGTTCAGTCCGTACGTCACATCCGTAACCACGCCGACCACCGGGCTGCAGTGGGTGTGCGACGAGTTCAGCACAATCCTTTCCCGCTCGATCCCGGTGCGTCGGTGCACGCGAGTGCCGACGGCATCGGATATCTCCCGCGTGAGGCCGATCAAGTCCGCCGTGACAATCACGCCCCGCCCGCCGCAGCGGTCTTCAATAACCAACGCCTTGGCCCACAGCGGATGAACCGTACCTTCCGCCGGGCGTTTTCGGGCGGCATAGCCGGCCATCCAGAGTAGTTTGCTGGGGGTGATTTCAGTTCGCGCGATGCCGACGCGCCAGTCCGCCGCCAAGACGCAGGAACTCGAGAAAGCAACGAGTCCGATGATCCATAGCGATCGAATCTTTTTCATCTGTGACCTCCAACTACTCCAGGTACAATTGATTGTCAAGGAGAGTCCAACTGCTCCGGCAGCCCACCTCTAAAGCTTCTTTTGGTTCTTGCGCGGCGGAATGTTTTTTAGAACCTCCCGTTTTTCGGGGTCGAAGTACATCATGCGGTTCTGGAAGTACGACTGAACGCCCATTTCGACGGCGACCGTGATCTTGTAGCCCTCCAGCGCGCCTTCAAGCGGCTTTTCCCGCGTGCGAACGCAGCGCAGGAAATCGTCGTGCAGCAGTTCCGTGGTGGACAGCTCACTTTTCTTCTTCCGAATCCGCAGCGACTTCACGCTGTATTCGGCACCCCCTTTGCGGATCATGTAGTCGATCCACTCGCCCTTGAGGCCTGCCGCGTTGCATTTCTCTTGAAACTCCTTGGCGAACGGCCGCTCGGGAACGACGACCACACCGTCGTTTTCGATGAAAAGGGTCGCCTCGTGGCCGCGGATCGTGTCGCTGCCTGCCTGCTCGTTGACCATGGTGCCATCCATCAGGCAAACATACCCGCTGGGAAACTCAACCATCGTCAGGTAGGTATCGAAGACGTCGCGGTCCATTTCCACAAACTGTCCGCCCGCCGAGGCGGCTTGATAGGCAAACTCGTGGCCGGTGGCCACAAACATGTAGCCCAGCCCGTGGCAGAGAAGGTCGGACGCGGCTCCCCCGCCGTAGTCGCGGAACTTCCGCCAGCGGAAGAATCGCTCCCGGCTGAACGGCCGCTCGGGCGCCAGACCCCAGCGCCAGCCCTGCCAGGTGGGCCAATCGATGCTCTCAGGGCCCGCGTCCTTGTCGATCGGGTAGTTCCACTGGCCCCCGCGCGAGTTGCGAGTGTAATTGACCTTCATGATCAGAATCTTGCCGAGAACTCCGGACCGGACCACCTCTCGCGCCCGCCAGTATTTGTCATCGCAGACCGGCTGGTTGCCGACCTCGAGGATCCGCTTGGTACGGGTGACGGTCTCGTACACCTTCCTGGCGTCCTCGATGGTGTTGGCCATCGGTGTCTCGATGTAGATGTCTTTGCCCGCCTCGCAGGTGTCGATGCACACCTTGGCATGCCAGTGCCAGGGAATGGGGGCGAACACGGCATCCACGTCGTCGCGGGCCAGAAGCTCCCGGTAATCGCGACATCCTTTGGCGCCGGTTCGTTCGACCGCTGCGCGTAGCCGACGTTGGTACAGATCGCTGACGGCAACTATCCGGCAATCCCCCTTCCTCTTGATCCGGTTTTCCAAAGCCCGCAAATGTGCGCCGGCTCGGCCGCCACAGCCGATCATCCCCAAATTGATTTTCGAGTTCGTATCAACCCCGCGGACGAGTTCCGGTTTGACGACCGTAAACGATAGAGCAGCCACGCTGGCACCGCCAATAAACTCACGACGGGTAATCCGCTGCTGGCTTTTGCCAGCCGCTAAAGTCCTTCGTTTTTCCGACATTTCGTAAGCCTCCTTCGGCAAGTACACACGTGTTAGGCGCGTAAGTCGTAGTGTAACAGTTCACGGGCATTTTGAATATATTGGAGAACACACGGGTGTGGCTGTATATCCGTGGCGTGGCAGGCGGTTTTGTTTGCGTCTTTGAAGCGGACAACCGCAAAGAACTGCTCAGGGCTTCGTAAACTCTTGGAGAGATCAACCATCACCGATCTCAGCGACCTCGACGCAACTGCCCTGGAATATGTCTCCGGGTTTCAGATCAAGTTCCTGGAAAGGGAAAGGAAGGGACACATCCCCCACGAGCCGGAGGCAGTTCGCGTTGTGGAGGAGGCCCACAACATCTTCTCATTTCTGAAGGAAAGGACCATGGGCGGGCGTGAGCTGATTCATGTGATGGCCGTTAGGGGTCTCAGAAGACGAGGTGTCGGCTGGACTATCGTGGAACAGGCCCCAGCAAAGCTACCCGGATCGCTGCTCAGGTGCGTTGACGTGACTGTCTGTTTTGGGCTGTCGGGACCTCAAAACGTGCGTGCCATGCAACGCATTATGGGGCTTTCCCCCGAAAAAGCCAGGTTTCTTGCAGAGCTCGACGACAGAGAGGCAGTGGTCCAAGCAGGAGAGCTCGGGCCAGCCTTTCTGGTGAAAACTCCCGAAATCAATCTGCCGGAGGCTCCTTCACGGGAGGAACTGCGTGCTCGAATGGAACCCATAATCAAGGAAATCCTCCCCGACGAGATCGAGGCGCCGCCGCCTCCAAAAGAGCAGGCGGTGTCCGAAGCCGAGGAGAAGCCCAAGATAGCCCGGTGGCTCACATCGGAGGTCAGGGAGGTTCTTGAGAGCGTTGCGACCCGTCCGCACTACTTCTGCGAGTGGCCTGAAGAAGACGATGGTCTCGTGTGCGCCTTGGTGAAGTCAGGTGGGACAAGATCGGTCACTATTCGAGGAGAAAGGAAATACTTTCCCAAGGGACGAGGGAAGGGCTGGCAAGGTGGAAAACCACAGAAACGATCCGGATTGTGATGCGCTACGTTCACACCGCCGAGCGAGCAAAGCGACGAGCCGTTGAACTCCTCTCAAGACTCCCCACAAAAGTCCCCCCCAGTTGAGGGTGCGGGCGATGTTCAAGGTGAAAAGACCGGTTCGCCAAGTGGCGAATGGAACGGAAGTTACAAAATGGAGATGGGGGGACTCGAACCCCCGACCTGTGCATTGCGAACGCACCGCTCTGGCCAACTGAGCTACATCCCCATTGTTGTTCAATAATACGTCCTGTCGCGGCCAACTTCAAGAGGAAAATGTCAGGCGTCCGCAGGCCCCTTTTGGCCTGCGCTTTCCAATTCCCGTTTTTCGGGTCTGCTGCTATACTCTGCGATGAGAGGGGCAAAAGCTGGCAGCCCTTTGGCGCGCGAGGTCCGATATGATCGACCGAGAGATGCTCAAGGATATCCCCAAGAACCCCGGCGTTTATCTGATGAAAAACGCCAAAGGCGAAATCATATACATCGGCAAGGCTCTCAATCTGCGCAGCCGCGTCCGCTCCTATTTCTCCGGCGCCGACACTCGCCACTCCGTTCCCTTCATTGCAGGGAAAACTGAAAGCATCGAGTGGCTGATCACCAATACAGAAAAAGAGGCGCTCATCCTTGAGAATAACCTCATCAAGATGCATCGCCCCCGCTACAACCTCGTCTGGCGGGATGATAAGACGTACATGAGTCTCCGGATTGACCGGGCGAAGAAATTCCCGAGAATCTCGATTGAACGGGTACGGGGTAGAATTAAGGACAAAGCCTTGTATTTCGGGCCTTATTCGTCCGCGGGCTCTGTCAGAGAGACCCTTCGGCTTCTCAACAGAACCTTTTTTCTCCGAACATGCACCGATGCGAAGATGCGCTCCCACTCGGACCGTCCGTGCCTCCAATACCAGATCAAACGCTGCTCCGCACCGTGCTGCAATCTCATCGGCGAAGGCGAG
>JABMQX010000549.1 GCA_013203085.1 bacterium
AGACAAATGGGAGGTCGAGAACGACCTCGATCCGAACGTCGGCGAGGGAGACGATGGAGAAAACGGCGATCCGGATGGAGACGACTTATCCAACTGGGATGAGTATCAGAGTGACACCGACCCAAAGGACCCCGACACCGACGATGACGGCATGTCCGATTCATGGGAAATCCGCTGGGGATTGAATCCCAGAGTCGCCACCGGACCGGACGGCCCAGACGACGACCCCGACGAGGACGGTCTCACCAACTTAGAGGAATCTCAGTACGACACTAATCCCAACAGCGGCGACACCGACGCAGACACGCTCGGCGACCTCTGGGAAGTGCAAACCGGTCTCGACCCCAACAGCGCCGAGGGCGATAATGGTCCCGACGGAGACCCCGATTATGATGGGCTCACCAATGCGGAGGAGTGTCAACTCGGCACCAATCCGAAAAGCAACGACACCGATGGCGACCGGATGGATGATCGCTGGGAGCTGGAGAATAACCTGGACCCGAATAGCGGCGAGGGGGATGACGGCACAAATGGAGACCCCGATGCCGACGGGTTACCGAATCTCGAAGAGTATCAGAACCGCACGAGTCCCACTAACCCCGATACCGATGACGATGGTATGGATGACCTCTGGGAAGTGCAAAGCGGATTGGACCCCACTATCGCCACCGGCGACGATGGCCCGGAGGGCGACCCGGACTCCGACGCCATCACGAATCTGCAGGAATACGAGTACGGCCTGGACCCCTTGACACCCAATGACGACACGGATGAAGACGGGATGGGCGATCTATGGGAGATCACTTACGGCCTCAGCCCGACGAGTTCTGAAGGCGACGATGGCCCTAACGGCGATCCCGACGGAGACGAATTGCCCAACTCGGACGAATACCAGAATGACACGAATCCCAAGAACCCTGATACCGACGATGATGGAATGTCCGATTCCTGGGAAGTCCGATGGGGATTGGACCCCAACGTCCCCGCCGGACCCGACGGACCGGATGGGGACCCCGACGAGGACGGCCTGACAAACCTACAGGAATTCCAGCATGACACCAACCCCAACAGCAGCGACACGGACCAAGACACCCTCAGCGACTTCTGGGAAGTCGAGAACAATCTCGATCCGAACAGCGCCGAAGGCGAGGACGGCGCCGATGGTGACCCCGACGAAGATGGTAGCCCAAACATCGAGGAGATGTTTGCGGGCACCGACCCCCAATCGGCGGCGTCGGTGTTCACGGTCGTATCCGTCAATCACAACGCTCCTTCCATCACTATCTCGTGGACGACAGCCGAGAACAGGTTCTACCGGGTTCTGGCGGCAGACAGCCCCCAGGGGCCATGGACGGCCATTGCTGAAGGGGTGATCGGAACAGGGCAATCTGAGACCTTCGCAGACCAGGAAGCCGGTTCCAACGGCAAGAGGTTCTACAGAGTAGAGGTTTACTGATTCCGGGGACGGTGTACCGCCCTGGCGACGGCATCAGACGAAAACGTCAGCGGGATTTCCGGGATGACTTCCGGCCGCGGCGCCGTTTCTTCTCTTCGCGACCCCCGAAAAGGCTTATGAAAGTCTCCACCATCTTGGCGCAGTCCTCACACACCTCCGGCGTTTGATTGCGAAACACTCTGGCGATGCGCTCCAGGGGGCGGTTCCTTTGCTCATGAAGAAGTTGAGCATACCCCTGTGGTTTGATCACCCGGCCCTCGTAAAAGGAGAAGGAAGCGAGTGTCTCAATCTCGTCAGGAGTAATGTCGTCAGGCTTGAGACCGGACTTCAGGAACTCTTGGAGCCTTCCCGGCAGAGATTCCATGGGGGGGGAAACGTACCCTAAGTCCTTGAGTATGTCCAGGAGGGACATCCGCAAGGCAGCCCCAATCTTCGCCAGCGTCTCGACCTTCGGCAATCCCCTTTCCTCCTTCGATAGCCTCGATATGTGGGCGTCAGAGATGCCAGATTCCCGCGAAAGCTGGCTCTGAGACAATCCTTTCTCTTTGAGCTTCTGCAGAAGATATGCGCCGAACTTAGTCATAAGAACATCCTCCTTCCGTGGCGGTGATTTAGCCAGACCATCACCGTTGAGACTGAATCGAAGTGGGTCATTTCACTCCCTCAGAAATCGTCAGCCCGGCAAAAACCTCATAACCAACCGTTCCAGGAGACCTACGCAACAATATGATGACACCAAGCCGCTCCGGACAGCACAAATGCTGAACTCAGCCTTCCACCGCCTGCAACGGCAAAAGCTGCCTCACCTGCCCCTCGCAGCATCCATCTGTTGCTCATCAGCGGGAAAGTTTACTGCAATAAGGGAATATCTCAAAGCAAAATCTACATAAAAGACACAGAAAAAAAAGAGTCATCGGCGAGCCGATCTTGCACACCGGTGGCTCCTCTCGATTGCGAGAACCCTCCAACCGGGCGCAAAGTCTGCCCCGGTCGCACAGGATGATAGCGCTTGCGCCCCAACAATTGCTTTCCAGACAACCGGACGGTTAAACCTCCGCGCCGCGCAGACGCTCAAGGAGCTTTTTCGCCGCGAGGATGCCCTCCCCCTCGCTCATTCTCCTCCCCTCATACTCGATGCCCACATATCCATCGTAACCAGCGTCCGTGACGATCTTCATCATCTTTCGGAAGTCAATTGTCGTCTCATTGCCTTTCGCGTCGAAATCGTAGCATTTGGCGCTGACCGCCTTCGCATACGGCATCATCCTGCGGACTGCTTCATATTTATCCACCTCCTTCGGGAAGTTCCCGAAATCGGGCAGCGTGCCGAAATAGGGCGAATTGACCGCCTTCATAACTTTTATCAGCGAATCGGGATGGGATGACAGCCCGCCGTGGTTCTCTATAATCACCTTGATGCTCTTCGGCTTCGCATATTCCACAAGCCTTGCGAAACTGTCCGCACACCGCTTTATCGCCTCTTCATCTCCGGCTTGCCCATGCCCGCTGTTGCATCGAATCGAATGGCAGCCGAGAACCACAGCGATGTCCACCCACTTGTGATGATTCAGAACTGCCTGCAACCGTTCCTTCTTATTACTGCTCGCCATATCCCCCTCTTGGTCGCACATGATCAGCAGAATCTTCACGTCCTGATCCTTCGCCCTTTTGTTCAAATCCCGAAGGAAGGAATATGTCGGCGAGGGGAAGAAAGTGTTCACCAGTTCGATTGCCTCGATCCCAAATTCCTGCCTCGCCACCTTTGGAAAATCAATCAACTTGAACTCCCCTGCGAAAAACCGGCGGTTAACCGACCATCCCGCGAGGGAAATCTTGTAGTC
>JABMQX010000550.1 GCA_013203085.1 bacterium
GCCGCCGGTTCCGGTTAATGGTGTGGCGATGGCGGTCCAGCCGGCGGTGAGTTTGTCGGTAAATTCTATGGTGTACGTTGCCTCGGCGATGCTGTGCCAGGTGATGCGGGCGCCTTCGGCGATGTTGTAGGTTATGCTCTGAATGGCGACGGTGAACATTCTCACTGTCGCGCCCCAGAAGCCGGAGCCGAGGCTAAAACTGGGGCTCTCGGAGACACCCACGGGCGAGGGTTGTCCAAGTATCCCGGTCAGGGAGTAGCTCGCGGAGGTTGATGTCGTCCCGCCCCCGGCCATGACGGACTTCGTGATTTCATAACTGGACGAGCTCTGCGAATGGGCGTCAGTCAGCCACAGGGAAAGCATCAGTCCAATCGCCAGGCAAATCAGATTTCTTGAGATCATTCTTCTCTCCTTTGCCCGATTTCATGAGCGATCCGTGGAAGCCGGCTGGGCCATCTCGGATGCCCGGTGCTTCACCGCACGGGCTACTTCACGGGCTTCGCTCATGGTGTGCGTACTCGTTGCCCCGGCGGCTCAGCGCCGGCTGCTATGGGACAACAGGCAATGAGTATGCCGACAAGCACCGTGACAGTGCCCATACCACTGGCGACCGGCGCGACGCGTTGGCCCTGTATCCTCTGCTCGTACCGTTCAACATCGCTCGCCGGACATCTCAAACTCCGCACCCAGCCGAAGTGACCTGGCTTCTACTTCGTCTTCATGAGGACTATGCGATAGGGTACGCCTTTCATCAGGGAACTGTCCTCGTAATAGATGATGATGTCAGATGGGGCGAGGAGGTAATTGATGTCGGCAGCATTCAGGCCATACACCGTGTTGTTGTTGCTTCTTTTGATCTCGACACATAGGACACGGGTATTGTCCTGTGTATAACCGGGGGGATACGGTATGTGTTTGTAGTGGTAGCTCGCGTGCGTCGTTCCCGCGATCTCCCGGATCTCCAGGAACGGGGTGCCGGACGTGCCGACCTTCATGCTGCCTTCCACATCCAGTGTTTCGGCGGGGCTATCGGTGCCCACGCCCAGTTTCCCATCGTCCACGACGACTTTGCCGCCCTCCCACAGAAACAAGTAGTCGTTGGCCATGTCGTATCCCACGGAGCCGAGGAATGAACCGTTCTGCTGGAACGTGACAGTGGAATTGCCGGAGGTGCCGTCGAGAATGAGGTCGACTTCTCCGGAGTCGGTCTCGATTTTGGCTTCGTAGTTGCCGGAGGCCTTCTTGGCATGCAGCGGATGATTCGGGCTGGTGGTACCGATGCCGACGTTACCGTTGTTGATGACCTTGAGGCGAGTGTTGCCGGAATTGTCGGCCACCTCCACTGCGTCGTCTCTGATTTTGACGCGAGTGTTCCCGTCGTTGTCGGTCAGTTCGAGGCCGTCGGAGTCGGGGTGGGCAATGAGTTTATTCCAGAGTCTGACCTCGCCCGAGACGTCCAGCCTGGCCTGCGGGTTGTCCTCCCCCACGCCGAGCTTCCCGTCCTTCAGCACGACGTAGCCGCCCTTGTGGAGGTAGAGGTAGTCCCCCGCCGTGCGGTAGCCGACGGCACCTTTGTAGCTCCCATAGCGCTCGAAATTGACGTATGCATCGGCTCCGTCGATATCCAGCTTCGCGTTTCCACCATTGCTTTCGATGGTGACGTTCGTTTCGCCGCTGCTATTGTACACATGGAGGGGCGCGGTCGGGCTGTTCGTGCCGATGCCCACGTTGCCCGAAGGGATGTACACGTTGGAGCCGCTGATACCCCAGTCGTTGTCTGCGGGCGCGCTGCCTGCGGTTGCCGCATAGTCTGCCGTGGCGGCTTCGTCGGCTTTTTCCGCGCGGATGGCGTAGGCGACGCTGGCGATGCGGCTGCGGGGGGTCATCTCGGAGTCCGAGCCCACCTTGATCGCCAGCCAGCGTGAATCACCATCGAACAGCGTCGCAGGAAATGGACTGACCGAGCCGAGCAAGACGCTGAAAACGCCCTGTTGGACCTGAACGCTATTGTGGGTTTCCTGCCAGAGGGTGGTGCCTCCGGTTTGCAGGTTGTAGATTTTGAAGACGATGGAGACTGTACTGTTGAGCGGGTTCCCGCCATTGTCCATCAGTTCGCCCTGGTAGTTAATCAGTCCCGGTACCCCCTGGGCAACCCAGGGTGTTGCAAAAACAAAGAACATCCCAATGACGACCGACAACCGTGCCAGAGATCTTGCGATTCTCACTGTGTCCTCCTTCCTAGCGGTTTCAACTGCATAGCGTTCTTGTTTGATCTAGACAATTCCCCGCCAGGAACTTCTCACAATGACCTTGGCCACCCGACAACATCCGAGACTACGGCTGTCCGCGGAGGCGATAGAAGCGTTTGAGGATGCCCGCGGCTGTGGGGGGCGTTCCCGTTTCGCTTCCGTCGTCGAGCCATTCCATGAGGCTACCGGTCCCGGTATAGGTCGAGAGAGCGGTCCAGGCGGCCATGAGGTCATTCGTGAAATAGACCGTGTAGGAGGCGCCGGCGAGGCTGTGCCAGGTGACTCTCGCACCTTCCGAGATGGTGTAAGAGATGCTCTGGATGGCGACGGAGAACAGCTTGACGGTGGCCCCCCAGAAGCCAGAGCCAACGCTGAAGCTTGGGCTTTCCGAGACCTCGACGGGCGACGGCTGGGCGAAGGTCCCGGTAACTGAATAGCTCGCCGACGTTGAGCTTGCCCCGCCGCCGGACATCACGGAGCGGGTGAGCTCGTAGCTTGCTGAGCTTTGCGCTACGGCATTTCCCATCGCTCCCACGCAGACAAGCAGGACTACGGAAGGAAGCACCTTCTCGAGTATCCCTTTCATTCTTCACCTCCCGCTTGAGATTCTGCCAACTTTTTGACGAATGTCTCCAATGCTTCGATTCTCGATTCGAGAGACGAGATTTTGGCGTCCTTTTCCTTGACTATCTCATGAAGACCCTGGATGGCGGCGAGAGAGACCCCTTGGAGATCGCCGGAGTCAATCATGGTGTCGCTTCCGCCGAGAGCAAAGAGGGCGTGGAAGTCCTGAGCCATCGGCCCGATGTGTCGCTGCGAATAGCCTTTGAAATTCCATTCCGTGATTGACACCCGGCTGATTCTGTCGAGCACTTCCTTCGGGTCTATTTCGACGAAATTCTCCTTGAGATCCCTGTCACTGCTGAAGGTCCATGAGGAATCGCCGGGTGCCCAAGACACCTCCTGATTTGCCCCGCTGCTCCCGCTCGTGAAACGAACGCCGCCGAGGCAACGGAAAGTGACCTGGTCATCCTGGGTGGAGTGGATGTCTGCGTCCTGGCTGTCGCCCCAAACGAACGCACCCTTGTGGTCTGCCTTAGCCCGGCGCCCCGCAGCGAAAGAATAATCGCCCACGGCAAAGCAAAGCCTCCCTCCCGGGACGGTGGCGTTTTCTCCGCTGAGGAAGACGCCGGCGATGTTGTCCTGGCCCCCGCCAACGGTGGCGTAGTCGCGGCCGGCGCTGTTCCTCGCGCCCCCGCCAACAGTGCTGCAGTGGCTGTCGGCCAAGTTTTGGATGCCCCCGCCAACGAAGCTATATTCGACCTGGGCTGTGTTCTCGAAACCTCCGCCAACGGTGGCGCAGACGTAGCCGGCGGTGTTACCCTGGCCACCTCCGACGGTGGCATACGTGGCATCGTCCGTTGTCCCATCGTTATTGCCTGCCCGGTTGTCCCCGCCGCCTCCCACGGTGCCAAAATCATCGGTGACTCGGTTGGGAGAGCCGGTCTCGCCTCCGCCTCCAATTGAGGCGCCGACCACGCCTGCATCGGCCGTGTTGGCCGCGTAGCCGCCGATGAGGCTGGGGGTGGACCCCGGTTCCACCCGCAGTGCCCGGGCGCCGTTCACGCGCAATTCCACAGCCTGATTGTCCGTTGTGCCCACGAAGTCGATTCCCGGGCTTGTGCCGCCGTTGCCTCCAAGTGCCCAGAAGTCACCCGCGTGGGTGTGTCCCACGGCAGCAAACCCGGTGGAGTCAACGCCATCAAGCACATCGGCATTCAAGGTCGAGCCAGGA
>JABMQX010000551.1 GCA_013203085.1 bacterium
AGTCCCCTTCGGGGACATCTCTCCCCGAAATGACGTGCGCTGCGGTGACGAAAGTCAGGGCATCTGCGTCGCCGTCAGCCTCAAGCATGTCCTCCCCTTTGAAGATGAAATTCTTTCGCTGCGGAGAGAAATGTGCACAGCTCAAGTCCTGCCTCATGCGAGACATAATCAAGCGTGCCGACTGATAGGTGTTCTTCGTCTGCTCGGTCTTGCGCATGATGCGGCCGATAGTATGGAAGGCGCTGTACATGACCGTAACGATAATGGACAGTAAGCTAACGGCCAGCATGATCTCAACGAGCGTGAAGCCCCGTTCAGCCCGCCGTTCTCCCTGTTCTGCGGCTCGGTGCTGGACCACTTCTGGAATCCTCTCTTTGGTTTGTTGTAGCGATGTAGGTTACGAGGCGCACAGTCGGACTGATCTGCTGCTCCTCCCCCCAAGGGTTTACAGCCGCTGGCTGGCGGACAAACCTCCGCGAGAAAACCTCGACGGTGATCTTGCGAACATAGTCATACTCCGTTTCCTCAACGATGCTCTGCCACCAGTAGTCGTATCTCCATTCCGGCTGGTAGAACTTCGTCTCTTCCTCGTCGTAAAACTCCCCTTCCTCCACGATATATCGCAATCCGTTCTCGTATTCTTCGGAGTCTTGATCATCTATCTCCGTTAAACCGTTGGCTTCGATCTCGTTAATCTTTTCTTCTGCGAGGAGTGTGGCCCTGGAGATGATTTGGGAACGCACGTAGTTCCTAAGGCTTACCGTATGGCAATTGAGGAGGGCGACAACCGAAATCGAGACAACGGACAGAGCCACCAGCACCTCCAGAAAGGTGAAACCTGCCTTGTTCCTCTTTTCTCGCCTCCCCATGAGATTCCTACAAAGCATCCTTCGGGTCGGCGAGAGGCTCTCTGTAGTCGAGAACCGGCAGAGGCTCCGGAACGAAAACGTGTTTGTAAGCCGTCGCCTGTCCATTGTAGCCTTCGAGATAAACAGTGTAAAACCTTTCCTTCGGGTTCGTGAGGTGAATTACTACCTCATCGGTGGTCCCGTTGGGACGGAATTCGATTTGGAGGATGCCGTCGAAAATCTTCTCTCCATCTCCGAGCAGCACTTCCGCAAACTCGATCTTCTTCTGCAACCTGGTTCTGGCAGCAAACCCGTCGCTGAACTCGGTGTACATCTCCTCGTAAGTATCCTCAACTTCGAAGTCAATCTGGCTGAGGTCCATCTCCTCATTGAAGACAGCTACCCAATACTCATGATTGTCGAGATCGATATTCAAAAAGTAACTGCGGCCATCCCTGGCGGCGGCGTTGCGCAAGTACGCCATAGTCCCCGCGAGACGGCGAGCCGTGCCGCCAAGTGTCGCTTTCGAGAAGGTTGAGGTGAACCGGGGCAATGTGACCGCCATCACGATGCCCATGATGACGACTACAACTGACAGCTCAAGGAATGTGAATCCATCCCTTCTCTGCCACACTGACGGGGCTGACGTAGGTTTTGCCGGGGGAAAGGATACTGACCTCCCCGCCCGAGAGCGAACCGTCGCCACGTAACCTCACCTCTCGTCGAGATTATGGTTGGTTATGTCCTTGTCAACGCCCTCTCCGCCCTCAACGCCGTCTTTTCCGTAACAGATGATGTCGAAGTCTGTGCCATCCTCCCCGGGCTGGCGATAGACATATTCATGCCGCCACGGGTCCTTGGGTACTCTTGCCTCGGCGAGGTACGAACCGTCCCAATCGGCGGAGATATCGGCGTCCATGGGCGCTTCGACCAGTGCCTTAAGCCCTTCATCGTTGGTGGGATAAGTTCCCGTATCAAGGTAGAAGCTGTCCAGGGCGCTCTTGAATTGGGCTATCTGGGCTTTGGCGGCACTGCGACGAGCTTTATCCGGATAGCGCAGCACGTTCACCCCCACCACGGCGACAAGTATGCCGAGGATTGTCACGACGACCAGGAGTTCCACAAGGGTAAAGCCCCTGCGGTTTCCCACACTTTTCAACCCCTTCATGGCTCAACCTCCGTTTTCCATCAACCGGGTGAACTTCTGTTAGCCAGCGAGTTTGTTCATGTCGAAAATGGGAAGAAGAATCGACAGAACGATGAATCCGACGATCACTCCCATAACGATGATTATAATCGGTTCGAGAAGAGTCGTCAAGCTGTTTATAGAGGTCTCGACCTCATCCTCGTATGCATCGGCGACGTTGAAGAGCATCTCCTCGAGATTGCCGCTCGCCTCACCCACCGCGATCATGTGCGTGACAATAGGGGGAAATTGCTTGCTCTTCTTGAGGGGGTCGGAGACGGGTTCGCCACGGGTGATGCTGTCTTTGGCTTCCTCGAGAGCTTTGCCGATAACGGCATTGCCCACGACGTTTCCGACAATTTCCAGGGCCTGCAACAAGGGAACACCGCCCGCCAT
>JABMQX010000552.1 GCA_013203085.1 bacterium
GCCAAAAAGAGGCTCTCTAGACGAGAAACCCTCTGAAATCCGCCACAAATCGCCCTCTAAGTTACAAACATGGGCTAGCGTTGAACCGAGACAGGCTGTTTTCGGACGAGCAGTTTGCGTGGTTGTATTGTCCGAACAACGGTCGCAGCAGTGTGCCCCCGTCGCTTTTAGCGGTGGCATTGCTTTTGCAAGCACATGACAAAGTTTCCGACGAAGAAGCGGTATCCAGAGCTCGGTTTGATGTTCGTTGGATGGTGGCTCTGGGGACTGAAGTGTGCGGCCGACCGTTTGCCAAAAGCACCCTTCTGATCGGGTCTTTTGTTTCCAGCTTTGCTGTAGTCACGCTCGTTTTGACGCTTATATCCGTTTTACGGAAACATGAACAGTTGGATAATGGTCTGTCCGCCGCCTGACAATATCGAGCGCAGACCCAAACGTCCGGGGGGCCATCCTTGTCACAGGCCGTCCGTGTCTCTTGACTCCGGTGACGGCTGACTGTACAATGCACAGAAACGCAGTGTTTCGTTATCGCCGGCACATTGCGGCCCCAAGGAGTAGTGGTTTGATGAAATCCCTCACCGAATACCTGACGTTCAACGTTCCCAACCGTATGGGCTTTGTCAACATCACAGCGCAGGTGGAGCAAGCGGTAAAGAACAGCGCCGTGAAGGAAGGCATCGTGCTGTGCAATGCGATGCACATTACCGCCTCAGTGTTCATCAACGATGACGAACCGGGGCTGCACCAAGACTACAAGGACTGGTTGGAGAAGCTGGCCCCTTTCGATCCCTCGCCCCAACGCTATCGGCACAACCGGACCGGCGAGGACAACGGGGACGCCCACCACAAACGGCAGATCATGGGCCGAGAGGTGGTCGTGGCGATCACCAATGGAAAGCTCGACTTCGGCCCCTGGGAGCAGATTTTCTACGGCGAGTTCGACGGTCGTCGCCGGAAGAGAGTGCTCGTCAAGATCATTGGGGAGTAGTGATGAATGGGAAATGTCCCATGAATTCCGCTTCTTCGCGAATCCACCTTATCTTCCTTTAGCCCCCACGCGCCTTGGGCGCACGAATGTTCATAGGTGGAGATCACCACTTCGGACTTCAGGCTTCCTTCTTGTGCGAATTTGCACCTGTGTGACCAGTTTCTCGCTGCTTGAAATCGGTTGTAGCTTGGCGGCCGGCAGCGCGTTACAATGCAAAGGTCGCGAAAGGGATTTTTGCTCTTACGTTGCATCGTGGTCGAACCGTGTGTATCGCAGAAGCTTCGGGGGATGGACATTCTTGGTGCCACCGCGGTAACCTCGCGTTGAGCGCTATGATTTATTGACCGTCCACCGCTCAGTTTTTTAACCAACCCGTACATCTTAGCGGAAGATGGAGGAGGATTGTCATGAGATGCCTGAAGTTCTGTCTGATTGGGATACTGGCCGGCGCAGCGCTGTCGAGGGCGGCTGTCGGCCAAGACAAGGGGCTCGTCCCGTTGTTCAACGGAAAAGACTTGACCGGATGGCAGACTAAAGGGAACTGGGTCGTCGAGGATAAAGGTGTGCTCGCCATCAAGCCCAGGCCTGGGGAGAAAGGATGGCAGCGGTACGACGCTTACCTCTGGGCAGAGGGGCAATTTGGCGATTTCATCCTGGATCTCGAGTTCAAAATCCCGAAGGGCGGGAATAGCGGAGTTTTCGTGCGTGTAAAGGACAAAAAGAATCCGGTGAATACCGGGATTGAGGTGCAAATCAGTGATACGTATGGGAAGGAGCGCGTGGGCGCGCACGACTGCGGTGGGGTCATTGGTACCATCGGGCCCAGCCGGAATATGGCCAAGCCGGCGGGCAAATGGAACCGCATGATTGTCACATGCCGGGGCAAGCGACTGCAGGTCCGGCTGAACGGAGAGCAGGTCGTTGATGTCCAACTCGACAAAACGAGCCAGCGAGACCGGCCGGTCGTAGGATATCTGGGGCTACAGGATCACGGGGTGCCCCTGTGGTTTCGCAACATACGCATCAAGCTGCTTGTAAAGGGGCAGGACCCAAAGGTGGAGGAGTAAAACCATGCCACGGCGTCAGAGGCTGCGCTGGCTCCTGAGAGCTGCATTTCAAAATTCGGCCCAACCTGCGTCGATCCCGTAAGCCAGTGCCATTCATCCGCTGGGAGCGTCCCTGTCTTCTCGGAGGTGCGCACGATAAGAAGCGTTTTTGCCCTTTCCAGGACTGTGCGCGGATTCAATAGCGCCCGGGGGCATTCGCCAAGGATCCTGCATGCATAAGGGCTTGCCAGCCGCTCGCGCCATCAACACGCAGGATCGGACGTGAAGTTGGAAGCATTGCCCCTCCCAAGAGATCGCAATTGACATGACGGCTCCTCCAGTCCATCATCATCTTCGATGACCGAACAGACTGTGACGCCGTTGTCAGAAGGAAAAGTGCCCGTTTTCCGGAGAAAGAAACACCAGCAGCGGTAGTCTCCGACAGCAGGGAGGCATAAGTGTTCCGAGAACCGCGCTCTCACAACAGAAAGGATATGTGCTCATGAGAGGAAGAAGCCGCGTCGTGACGGTGTTTGCCAGTCTTCTGGCGATGTCATTCAGCTTGCCTGAAGCGAGAGCTCGGCAGACGCTATTAGAGCGGAAAGCCGAGCAAATCCTTGAAAGCACGGGTGTGAAAGGAGGCCTCATCGTACACATTGGCTCTGGGGACGGAAAGCTCACTGCTGCCTTATGCGTGAGTGACAGCTACCTGGTTCACGGTCTGGACAGGGATGTTGACACCACAAAGAAGGCCCGCGAGCACATCCGGGCGCGTGGTCTTTACGGCAAGGTGTCGGTTGACTTGTGGGAGGGCAAACGCTTGCCCTACATCGACAACCTTGTGAACCTGGTACTTTCGGAACGGCCGACTACTGTGCCGATGCAAGAGATTCTGCGGGTTCTCGTTCCCAACGGTGTCGCGTATATCAGGAAAGGCGGTAAGTGGACCAGGACTGTTAAGCCGCGGCCGAAGGAGATCGACGACTGGACGCACTACCTGCACGACGCATCGAATAACGCCGTGTCTCACGATACGGTCGTTGGGCCACCCCGATGCATGCAGTGGGTCGGCAGTCCGAGGTACGCGCGTCACCACGATCGCATGTCCAGTGTCAGTGCGCTTGTCTCCGCCGGCGGACGGGTCTTCTACATTTTCGATGAGGCGTCACCCGCCTCAATCCTGTTCCCACCGAAGTGGTCGTTGATCGCGCGAGATGCCTTCAACGGCACGATCCTCTGGAAGCGGCGGATGGGCAAATGGCACACGCACCTGTGGCCGCTCAAGAGCGGCCCGGCGCAGTTGCCCCGCCGCCTCGTCGCGGCCGGCGACCGCGTCTACGTGACGCTCAGCCTCAACGGCCCCCTGACAGCGATTGACGCTGCCACAGGCGAGACGGTCCAGACGTATGAGGGTACTAAGGGCACGGAGGAGGTCATATTCTCGGACGGCTTCCTGTTTCCGCTTGTCAATAGGGAAGCCAAGAAACCTGAATTCGCTAACCTCGAAAGGATTAGGCTTGCCTATGGAGGCAAGTTCTGGGACGAGGCGCCCAGACAGATCATGGCCATTCGTGCGGACACCGCAGAAGTCCGATGGACCGCTGAGCGGCGAGTCCTACCGGCCACCCTGGCGGCGGACCACCACAGCGTTTTCTTCCACGACGGCCAGAGTGTCATTTGCCTCGACCGCAACACTGGCGAGCCGGTCTGGGAGTCCGATCCGGTGGCCCGAACCGAGGTCATCAGCTCGTTCTATTCACCGACGCTGGTTGTCTACGATGACGTGGTCCTTTTCTCAGGCGGAGAGACCGCCGGTAATCAGACGGGTTCCTGGTACACGAGTGGCAAGGACACCATGACGGCGCTGTCCGCAAAGACCGGCAAAGTCCTCTGGACGGCCTATCATCCGCCATCCGGGTACAGATCGGCCGAGGACCTTCTCGTCGCGAACGGCCTCGTATGGACAGGGGAGACGACGAGCGGAAGGGCCGTGGGCGTGTTCACGGGCCGCGACCCGCACACGGGAGAGGTGAAAAGCGAGTTTCCGCCCGACATCGAGACCTACTGGTTCCATCACCGGTGCTATCGCGGTAAGGCCACGGACAATTACTTGCTGATGTCGCGGGCCGGGATCGAGTTCCTTGACATCCGCAATAAGCAGTGGATTCCGCATCACTGGGTCCGAGGAGCGTGTCTGTACGGCGTCATGCCCGCCAACGGTCTTGTGTACACACCGCAGCACCCTTGCGCGTGCTATCTGGAGGCCAAACTGTACGGCTTCAACGCGCTGGCGCCCGCGTCGGCGGGCCCACGCGTTCCTGACCATGCGGCCAATGATATCCGCCTCGAAGAAGGCCCGGCGTACGGCAAGGACATCGCCGCGAAGGCAACTGAAGCCGAGTGGCCCACTTACCGCCATGATGCGGCGCGCAGCGGCCGCGCTAGCACGGCGATTCCGGCAGCGCTCAAGCGTGTCTGGCACGCCGGGGTTGGGGGAAGGCTCACGAGCCCCGTGATTTCCGAGGGGAAGGTCTTCGTGGCCTCGGTGGACACACACACCATCCATGCGCTCGACGCCGCTTCGGGGAAGCGGCTCTGGCAATACACGGCCGGTGGGCGGGTTGATTCGCCGCCGACTATCTATCATGGGCGTGTCCTGTTCGGATCGGCCGACGGGTGGTTGTATTGCCTCCGCGCCTCAGACGGCGCCGTTGCCTGGCGTTTCCGCGCAGCGCCAATGGATCAGCGTCTGATGGCGTTCGAGCAGGTGGAATCTGTTTGGCCAGTCCACGGCAGCGTGCTCGTCCAGGACGGTGTTCTCTATTGCGTCGCTGGCAGGTCCATGTTTCTGGACGGTGGCTTGCACCTTTTGCGCCTTGACCCGAAAACGGGCCGCGTGCTGTCGGAGACTGTACTGGACGACCGTGACCCGGCGACGGGCAAGGATCTCCAAGCATACGTGAGTTGGCTGAACATGCCCGTGGCCCTGCCAGACATCTTATCGAGCGACGGTCGGCTGGTCTACATGAGGTCGCAGCCCTTCAATTTGGACGGGACTCGCTTACCGCTGGAGAAATTCCCGCGGGGAGCCGATGCGGATCGCGGCGCGCCGCCGGCCACGCAGCGCCCAGACCGTGCGCACGTTTTCTGTCCGACCGGCTTTCTCGACGATAGTTGGTGGCACCGCACCTACTGGCTGTACGGCAGCACGTTCGTGAGCGGTTGGTGTGGCTATTACCTGGCCGGCAAAGTTACCCCAGCAGGGCGGACCCTTGTGTTCGATGATTCGCGGGTGTACGGGTTCGGTCGCAAGCCGCAGTATTACCGGTGGACCACCCCGATCGAACATCACCTGTTCGCCGCAGACAAGACGGTGACTTCTTCGAGCGAGCCACCAAGTGCAGGTTTAGGACTGTCACGGATTCGCGTCGAGAAGTCCGAGAGTCTTAATCCTGCCGGCACGCCGCTGACTGTCGAGACATGGGTCAAGGCGGAAAAGCCCGATGGCGTTGTCCTCGCCCGAGGCGGCGGCGTGCACGGCTACGCGTTGTACCTCCAAAAAGGACGACCGCGATTCGCCGTTCGCATCAAACAGACGGCGGCTTCAGTCGCTGCGAAGGAAAGGATTGTGGGGCAATGGGTCCACCTGGCAGGGGTCCTGACGGCTGGGAAGGAACTGCAGATATACGTGGACGGCACACTCGCCGCAACGGCAAAGGCGCCCGGGCTCGTCGCCGAGGACCCGCAGGAAGCAATGGAGATCGGCGTGGACGAGGGCACGCGTGTGGGCGACTACACCAGTGCAGTCGCTTTCGCGGGCCTCATCGATGAGGTAAGAGTCTACCACCGAGCCCTGAGTGCGACCGAAATAAGGAACCACGCTTCAGCCGACGGCCAACCGACTGTACAGAAGGCGAGCTTGGTCCTTTGGTGCTCCTTCGACCAGGGCAATGCTGCCGACGCGTCGGGCCGTAAGAACAACGGCACGGTTGAGGGCGCGGTGCCGGTGAAGGGCAAGGTCGGCCGGGCCATGAGGTTTACCGGCAAGGCTGCGAAGGCCCCCGAGTTCTTTGTCAAACACTACTGGACAACGGACCTCCCCCTGCTTGCCCGGGCCATGGTCCTTGCGGGCGGAACGCTCTTTGTCGCCGGCCCTCCCGACGTGATCGATGAGCAGCAGGCGTTCAGGCAGATAAATGACCCGAAGGTGAGGCGGAGCCTCGCCGACCAGGTGGCCGCCCTCAATGGGAAGAAGGGCGCCTTACTCCTGGCCGTCTCGGCTGCCGATGGGAAGAATTTGGCTCAATATGACCTTGACAGCCCCCCGGTCTTCGATGGTATGGCCGCGGCCGGTGGACAGTTGTATATGGCCACTATCAAAGGGGAGGTTGTGTGTTTCCGCGGGGAGGAGTAAAGGGGAAGGACGTATTAGGAAACGGTAAACATATCCGTTCCAGCGGTATTCTGTCTTTGCGCCGGGATTGCCATGTGCTCGGCATGGCAAGGACGGAAGCGGCTGGTCCCGATTCGCTTACTCAGCCATATCATGGTCGAAAACGGAAAACCGCTGTGGAGCCATGAGGTCGGCTGATCCTCGGCCAAACCGACGAAGAACCGTAGGGAAGAGGAGATAAAAGTGCGTGACCTATCGGGCGGCATGGGCGAGAATTAGCGAACAGTGAAACGCGTCCTCCAATGGCCAAAAACCGGATCGCCGGATTTGTAACGTCTGATGTCTTCGCAATACACGTCGGGATCGTTGATTATCA
>JABMQX010000553.1 GCA_013203085.1 bacterium
CAAAACTGGACCGCTGAAGAACGCGGAAGACTTGGACAGGATAACAGGATGGACAGGATAATCCTCAAAATCCTGTTAATCCTGTCTGAGATCTGTCCGCGTCCGGCTATCACGGTGGGGAGTGTCTTGTCGAAAGGTCGCCAGTATAGGCATAACCTGCCGTTTGGAGATTTTTTCCTTGACAGGCGAATAGAAGGCGGATATCCTATACAATAGCCCAGTCGAGGGAGGGCGAATTGTGAACCACAAAGGCACAAAGACAGCCACGGAGCTACGGCCCCCTCCGTCTTCGTGGCTTTGTGTCTTTGTGGTGAGGGCGAAATGGCGCCGTTGAGGTTTTTTTGTGATGTCGTGTTGCCAATAGACAGGATAGTATGGCTACTGCTGTCATAGGACAATCACACATGCACGAGTCCATTGCGGATTGCAGATTAGCGACAGGAGCTTTAGACAGGATTTACAGGATGAAGAGCATTTTCGGCATCTTGTATATCCTGTTATCCCGTCAAAAAAATTCCGGAAACGAAAGGGAATCAAGTGACGGAAGTATTCTCGACCGGCCGGTGCGACAAGTGCGGCGGCCGCGTCGGTTTTGAGGACGGGATAAGACAGGACCTCTGCCCGTGCGACCCAAGGTGCGACCGATGCGGGCGGCAATTCATACCCTCCCCGCGGACGTGCGGGGGGAGGATTTGCGACGAATGTATTGAGAAAGAAATCTTCGAGACGTTCTCGGAAGAATTTCTCAGGTCGCTGAGTGCCGACCAGATGGCGGCATTGATTCGAGATGTTTCGAGGACACTGGAATGAGGAGGAAGGCGGACATGGCGGCGAAAGGGCATTGTGAGCTGCAAGGCACGCCCACGATTGAGAGGCTTCTGGAAATGTTGAAAGAGAATCGCCTCGTGGATGACCCCAATTTCTACGTCCTGGCAATCTATTACAGCAATTTGAGAGAAGGCGGCGACGGGGAGCTAACGGTGAAACTGCTCAAGGGCAAAATGACGATCAAAGGGGCAACATATTTGCGGAAGGTAGCTGCCCCTTGAGCGCGCATTGCAGGCAACGAAGTGAGAACGGCGGTATATCCCGCGAAAGAGATTTCTGACAGGATTAACAGGATTTTCAGGATTATGCGGTCCATCCTGTTATCCTGTCCAACTCTTGCCTTGCTCTCTGCGCCAGCGGCGGGATAACTGCGCCGCTACCTCGTGTGTCAACCTTTCATTGACATTTCCCTGCCGTCAGGGTAATTAAGAAAGGAGGCTCGAATATTTGTTCCGGAATGCCGTCTAAACTCAACGAGCGGCAAGCAAGAGGATTGGAGAGGAGTCTTGGACCTTGAGCTTGTTCAGAAGGCAAGCAAGGGCGACGCGGACGCCTTTGAGGAGCTGGTTAAGAGGTACCAGCAGAAGGTTTATGGGATAGCTTACGGTATCTCCCACGACCATCAGGACGCCCTTGACATCTCCCAAGAGGTCTTCATCAAGATATACAAGAAGCTCAAAGACTTTCGGGGAGCATCGAGCTTTTACACGTGGCTTTACCGGATCACCGCTAATGTCGCCATTGATTTCCAGAGGGTCAAAAGGAAGATCATCCCCGTTGAGTTCGATGAAAAAATCCTCGAAGAGCCTCGCCCGGAGGCGGGATTCCCGGAAGGGAAGAAATTCGATCCCAGAAAGATACTCGAAAGAAAAGAGATTCATGGAGCCATTTTGCGGGCTATCGAAACGCTCCCAGAGGACCAGAGAGCCGCGGTGGTGTTGAGGGAGCTGGAGAACCTATCCTATAAGGAGATAGCGAAAGCCATGAATTGTTCCATGGGGACCGTCATGTCCCGGCTGCATTACGCCCGGAGAAAACTGAGGGAAATACTCGAGCCGCTGCTATCCTGACTCGGAGGAGGGACAGGAGGAAGAGGAGCTTTTGACAGGATTTACAGGATGAACAGGATTTTTGGGCATCC
Source organism: bacterium (assembly GCA_013203085.1). Classification (GTDB taxonomy): domain Bacteria; phylum Auribacterota; class JABMQX01; order JABMQX01; family JABMQX01; genus JABMQX01. The sequence goes on from JABMQX010000553.1 coordinate 1,970, forward strand.
TCTATATCCTGTTATCCTGTCCAAGAAATTCCTCACAGGAGGAACAGAATGACGAAATGTCCCAATCGAGAAGACCTTCAGAGGTTTGCCGACGGCGAGATGAAGGGAGGCCGGCGATCTCGCATAGCTGAGCACATCAAGAGCTGCGAGCTGTGCGCGGACGACATCGGGCAGCTCCAGAGACTAAGCGAGCTTATCTCCTCCGCGATACGAAAGGAAACGGAAAGCCGCGATCTCGCCGGCCTTTGGGAGAAGGTCAGCGTGGGCATTGCATCGCCCTCCGTGGGGGCAACGAGTCGCCAATCACTTCTCAGCCTGTTTTGGAAGCCTGCAGCAAAGGTAGCCTATGCAGCGCTGGTTGTTCTCGTTGGCGGCCTTTTCGTTGTGAGACCGATGTTGTACTCGACGGGGCCGCGCGTTACGATCAGCCGGGCAAAAGTGTACTCAGTTTATCAATACGACCCAGATGTTACAGTGAGCATGATTATGGCCACCGGCGGACAGTCAGACATTGTGTGGATCAGTGGTCCGGGACGCACCGAGGAGAACTGATACGGAAAAAGAAACGGGTCGGACGAACCGAAGAGTTGGACAGGATAACAGGATGAACAGGATAATCCTGAAAATCCTGTTAATCCCGTCTGACACTCCTCCGGGGACACTTCTCCGGAATTGCGTTTTCGCCATAGCAATAGCCGTGGCGTTAGCCGCCTCGGCCCCTCGAGCCTCTGCTGTGGAAATCGGCCAACTCGAGGTAACCGTTGCCCAGGCGTCTCGATCCTCTTCCGGCGCGAGGATTGACAAAAGGTTGAACTTCGCAAAAACAGGCTTGCTTCGCACCGCCTACAATGTCTTCACTTACATCGGGCGCTACCCTCTCCGCCTCGCTGAGGGAAAAACGAGGAGACTGTCTATCGGCGGGAAGATCTCGGTCGTCATCGGGTTCAAAGGATTTGTAGGCCCCGGACGGAAGAGAGTGCAGTATTACCTCGAGACCTATTCGGGAAAGAAAAGGCAAGCCCGAATCTATTATTCCGTCTCAAGAGGGGGCGCTCCGGCAATCACCGGTATAGACCAACCCGGTGGACGTGGGGCCTACGTGGTCATCATCAGAGCCCCTAAGTGACCTCTTTCCCCGCCGAGTGCCGCAACGAACCACACAGTCCCGGCTCCAATTCCTCTGAAATCCTCTGCGTCTCTGCGCCTTCGCGTTAAAAAAAAGAGAAGTACTAAACGCAGAGGCGCCAAGGCGCAGAGATGAACGCTGATTCACACAGATTTCGGATAGTCTTTGATGCGTCCTGTCGAAGGCTCTGCGTCGGTCTTCCCGACCGTGCAGCTTGCCTCCTCTCGAGAAACAGTCGAATAAGCCCGCACCAATCAGCGTCTATCTTTACGAAACAACTGGAGAGGAAAACGAAAAAGGAAAGGAGTTAGTCGAAATGATGAAGAAAGCGATCATCCTGGTTTCGGCGGTAGCGTTCGCGGCGGTTCCTCTCCGAAGCTCCGTGGCTGGAGATAAGGAGTGGGCCACCGCAGGGAAAGTCATGGTCGGTTTGGCGGCGCTGGCTGTCATAAGCGACTTGGTTGCGGACCAGCAGCCTGTTTACGTGTCAGCTCCTCCACCTCGTAGAGTCATCCGCGTACATAGCCCCAGACGGGTCTGGGTTGAGGGGAGATATATCGAGGTTGTCCGGAAGGTGCGGGTACCCGGTTATCATGAAAAAGTCTGGGTGCCGCCGGCACACGAGCGGGTCTGGGTCGCCACGCGATTCGGAGGACACTGGCAAAGGGAAGTTGTTCGACGAGGTTTTTACAAGAGGGTCTGGCATCCGGGGCACAATATACACAAGCGTGAGAGTCGCTGGATACCGGGCCACTGGGAACACATCTGAGATGTCCCTCTCCTTTGCTCTGGGGGCCGAGATTTCCTCGGCCCCTTCTTTTTTGCGCAAGGTTGTCCGAATCGTCCCTCAGCCCGACGATGAAAACCGGGGGCGCAGAGACGAAGCCGAGAGTTCGACAGGATAACAGGATGGACCGGGTAATCCTGAAAACCCTGTTAATCCTGTCTGACATTTCTCCGCGTTCTCCGCGCTCTCTGCGGTGAGTTCATGTCCGCCCGAGACTGAGGCACTCCGCCCGCGTCAAATATTTGTTTGACACCGGCGGGGAGGCGGTGCTATATTACCAAATGAGAAAAATCGAGTTCTTGGAGTTTTTTTGGTTTGTCGAAGGCGACTTTCGCGAACTCGCCGAGAAAGCCCATTTCCGTTCGGCAGGGCAATTGAAGGTTCTCTTTCTCGTCCTAATGCTGCGGGCGGACTGAGGCGTGGAGGTATTTTACTATGAAAAGGTGTAAGGGATTCACACTTATCGAGTTGCTTGTTGTTATGGCCATCCTTTCGATCCTGATGGCTTTGTTGCTGCCGGCGGTTCAGCGGGCTAAAGAATCGGCTCGCCACGCTCTGTGCCAGGGCCATCTCAGCCAGCTTGGCAAAGCATTCATGCAATATCTGACGGATTACGGTGATTACATGCCTGAGGTACGCGGTGTTGACCAGTTCGCCTGGGGTTACGGTCCGGGCTGGATGGATAAGCTCTATCCTTACGTCTCCTCGACGCTCGGGGGAAAAGAAAACTACCCCGAAACCTGCTTCTCGGAAAGGACCGCGGCCTTCAGGTGCGGCGCCCTGAAAACTTCCGCTGCAACCGGCAACCCCTATCTGTGCAGCTACCTATTGAATTCCCGGCTTAACTACGACAGCAATTCGGGAGCGTTCGATCTCTCCAGGCTCAAGAAACCCCCTAAAGTGGTTGTCCTCTACGACCGGAACAAGTGGACTGGAGCTGAGGACGACGCCGACATGACCGACGAGTGGGGTAACAGCGGCGGACCCGACGGATACGGCCCGGGCGGCTTGTGGTATTACCATTCCGGCGGGCCGGATTTCTCCGGCCCACACAGCAGCGGCTACAACATTGTGTTTGCCGACTGGCACGTCTCATTCTTCGCGCGTTGGGATGAGGGAAGAATGACCCGGCGTGCCGAGCAATAAGCGCACACCACTCTTTACGGCGTAGGACAGGTTGCCCTGACAACAAGCGAATGTCAGTGCTTTCAACCGGCGAACCCTCAGGGTGCTCGCCAGTTTTTTCTTGCCCCGAGTTATTCACCAGCGACAGGCTCTATCCGCACGATTTGCACTCCGCCGGGCGGCGAGCCGGAACGCCGTTAATCGAATTCCTCACGCATCGTTTGAGAAGGGCACTCCGGCGGGCGGCGCGCCGCCCCGTTGACCGGCGACCTTTCCCTGTGCGCTCATTGGGACACCAGCGAATCCAACACCTTCGCGAGCTGCCCCACCTGAACGGGTCGTTCATACTTCCGGATCACTTCGTCTTTCCCCTGGTAGGCGACCGAACCGGTTCGCTGGTGCTCTGAATAATACTTCAGAATCGCTTCCTTAATCTCTCGCCGGTTGCCCGGATTAACGATGACGCCGGCGTTTGCCGCCCGAATCAGCTTAGCGGCGACGCCCTCCTTCGGCGCCAGAGCGAGGATCGGTCGTCTCGCGGCAAGATATTCGAAGAGCTTTCCTGTATATACCCCGACCTTATCTGCACCACTCCCCACGATTAGCAAAAGGACAGAAGCGTTGACCTGTTCCTGAATCGCCTCGGTGTGAGATATGCCGACTCGAACAGTGAGCACATCGGAGAGTCCGAAACGAGACGCAAGGCTAGCCGTACCCTGGGAAAACGTCTCGATTATCCTGACACGAACTTTGTCCCTCCGGAGGACGCCATCCTTGATTAGCTCCGCAAGAGCGGCCATGAAGGGGACCGGGCTCCGCACCTCCCCATAGAAGCTGCCTGTGTAAGTTATGGTAAATGCCCCTGGCGGATGGTGAACCATGCCGGCGAACTCGTCCGGGTCGTACCCGTTCGTGACGACGTGCAACTTCCGGTGAATTCCTTTGACCTTCAGCTTCGCGAAGGCATTCACTATCGGATCGGATACGCTTGTAATCTTGTCGGCAGAATTCATCACTTTTTTCTCGAGGAATCTGTCAATCGGCCGCCGGATTGCCTTGGACCGGCTGACTATGCTGTGAGCGCTCTGAGACCAAGGGTCCCGGAAATCCGCCAGCCAGGGTCTGCCCGTGAGGCGCTTCAGCCTAAGTGCGATCAGGTGCGAGGTGAAAGGGGGCGCCGAGGATAAGATGGCATCAATGCCTGATTGCCGGATGGTTGGAACTCCCGCGCGAACAGCCGAGGGAAGCCAACCGATATCCGGGTCGGGAAGGAAGATGAGGCTATTCGCCAACTTCCAAAGGAGGTTTCCGGATCGCTCGCCGGTCGCTCGTGTTCGCGCGACCTCCCCGGGGGTGGAAGGTGCACCTTTGCCTTTCAATCTCAAAAGGAGCTTTTTGCCCGCCAGGCGGATGTCAAAAAACGTCGTTCTCGTAACGCGGTCGGCTGGGAAGTCACGGGGCAGCTCTTGCGGCGAACCGGACGTATGATACGGGCCGGGCACAATGGTCAGCACATAGGGGTCCCACCCGAACGCCGGCAAGTATTTGACGAACCCGACAACCCTCTGTACGCCGCTGCCGCCGGTCGGCGGGAAACTACTCGAGACGATCAGAACTCGCTTGCGATCATTCATGGAGACACACCAATTGCAGGATGCCGATTGCGGTGGTTCAGTTCCGGCAAACTCGGTGCGGCGACTTTCAGTCTCTCGGTCCCCGCGACCGGAATATCCTACCTCTCACCGAGCTCGCAAACTTGCGGAAAACGGTCCTGTCGTCTTCCTCGAGCAGCATCGAGATCGCAAATAGGAAAAACAGCATTGCAAAGGATTTTATCAGAAAAGCCCAGTGCGGCAAGAGCTGGTTGATGATGAGACCTCCGACGAGAAAGGGGATATATATCGCCGTTAGGATGGCGACCTTTGAAAAGGGGAGTCTGAGCGGGTAAACCTTCCTCGCCCAGTAGTAGCCCAGACACGCCTCCAGCCCGTATGAACTGGCTGTGGCCACTGCCGCTCCCACGATCCCGAAAAGGGGCACAAGA
>JABMQX010000554.1 GCA_013203085.1 bacterium
GAAGGGTCGAGTCCGAGAGCATCACGAAGCGGTTGCTCCGCCTCTTCGTATCGCTCCTTCTCCATAAGGTCCATCGCCTGGGCGCGAAGCTCGTCAAGATTTTCCTTCTTTCGGGTCGCCGCCTCCTGCAACAGCTTCTTGATCTCATCGTCCCAGGGATACTCTTTCTCAAGACTCCTTAGCTGCTCTGAGGCCTCGCCGAACCGCGAAGCCTCCACGGTCTCTCTTGCCTGCGCCACCCCAGCACGGTGATTTTCCCGGAGCTTCTCCGCCCGGCTTCTTAGCTCCCGGCCCTCCTCGTTGTCAGCGTGTTGCTCCAGTACCCACTCACAACGTTCCAGCGCAACCGGGTATCGCTTCTCTTCCAACGCCTTGCCCGCCTCGGTCAGGGCGGCACGGACCTCACGCTCCTCGATCTTCGCGGGCAGCTCCTTTAGAAGCCGTTGTAGCTCTTCGTGCGAAGGGTCGAGTCCGAGAGCATCACGAAGCGGTTGCTCCGCCTCTTCGTATCGCTCCTTCTCCATAAGGTCCATCGCCTGGGCGCGAAGCTCGTCAAGATTTTCCTTCTTTCGCGTCGCCGCCTTCTTGAGAATCCCATTCAACTCATCGGTGAGACAGCCCAGCCGGAGAGCCCGCCTGGCCTTCTTTTCTGCCTCGGCATACTCGAACCTCTTGAGATGCGCCTCCGCACTGTATAGTGCTCTTTTTGCCTCCTTGTAACTGGAAACGTTCACACCGCAAGAGCCACAGGACCTGGCTCCCAGCGGCCCCTCCAGGCCACATCGGGGGCACCTCTCGAAGAGGCCGGCGCCGCAGGACTGACAGAACCTCGTTCCCTGTGGATTCTGAGCGCCGCAGTTGAGGCAGGTGCCGGGGAGAACGGTGCCAGGGGCAAGCGGACTGCCGACCACAGCGGACGGGTACCCCAGCTCAATCAAGAACTCCTTAACGGACAGGGGCCTGTCTTCAGGCGCCGGTTTGAGGGCCTTTTCAAGGGCCGCGGACATCTCGGACGGCACAGCGTCCCAATCAATCGAATCGGGGATGTTACCCGTCACCATGTGGCAAAGCGTTTTCGCCAGAGCGTAGATGTCACTACGCTGATCCAGGTGCTCGGCGTCCCTCATTTGCTCGGGCGACATGTAAGCCCACGTTCCGGGGGGGACGCCTGTCTTCGAAATCTCGGATTCCCCGGGCATGAGCGCGAGTCCGAAATCCACGAGTTTGGGAGTCCCATCTTCGGTGAGGAGGATGTTTGCGGGCTTCACGTTTCTGTGAATGATTCCCCGGTTGTGGGCGTAGGCGAGCCCCTGCCCTACGCCCTTCAGAATCGAAAGGGCTTCCTCCAGCTTTATTCTCCCCTCTCGCTCGATCCTGATTCGGAGGTCCTCTCCCCTCAGATACTCCATGACAATGAACGGCCCTTTATCGTCCTCGCCGAGGTCGTGAATCGTCACAATGTTGCGATGGTTCAGGGCCGCGACCGCCCGGGCCTCCTGAAGAAACCTGGCAATTCCCTTCCTCGCTGAGTCCTCCACGCCGCGTAGCCTTTTGAGGGCAACCTCACTGCCAAGCTTGGTGTCCTTCGCCCCGTACAGAATACCCATGCTCCCCTCGCCGATCAGCGAAACGATCTCGTAACGGCCTCCCACGGTATCTCCCGGAGCCTCCTTGGAGAATGCGTGCGAAGACGTTTCCGTCTTCTGGGTGTCACCGAGAGATTCTCCTCCGCCGGCAGCATCGGGAGATTTGGGTTTCGGTCTCTTCCTCACCTTCTTCTCGGAAGGCCCGTTCGGAGGGAGATCATTGACTTTGCCAACTTCGTCACTGGGATTCATGCTGGAGTCCTATCGTGAGAATCGCTCCTGCTTCGCCATGTGCCGCAAGTATTCACCCTCGGACATCCGCGTAGCATCTGGCGATAACCAGTGAATCGCCGCTTCATCTACTCACTCGCCCACAGAGCTTCTACAAACAACGCCATTTGTCGAAGCCTTCCATCCGCTAACGAGACAGAGAATTTAACTGTCGCTCTTATAGTAAGGCCCTCGGTGATACGGACGATGGAGCAGCTCACGTTGCCGTGCTGAGCGAAAGAGGGGATTTTTGCCTCCCGAGACCTGCGATGAGGGAGGGATGATCGCTTGAAGCGGCCGACCGTCCGAGTTGCCCGAAGAGGCGGCGATTGCTCTCACGGGATAGC
>JABMQX010000555.1 GCA_013203085.1 bacterium
AAGCAGTACGAAAAGGCGAAGGAATACGTGCTTCTCGTTCTAAAGGGCGTTCCGAGGAATGGAAGCGTCCGGGAGAGTAAGCTCAGAGAAAAGGCATCTTCGTTGCTGGAGAAGATACCTTCTCAGGACTGAAACAAAGGACCCACATCCGAAGGAGCCTGTCGTATAGGGGGTCTGGGGGCGGGAGCAGCGTTCCGCCTCGGAACAGATGCAAAGGAGAACAACTCATGTCACAACATCCCAGCTTCGGCTCAGGAGGGAAGATAATAGCCAAGAAGAGCGTCCTGCCGCGTTTTGACCGCATCCAATTGCTGAAGAGGAAAGGGAAGTGGAAGGAGGGGGATTCGGTCTTCGGTCTGCCAAAGACGAAGCCGGAGTGATCGAACACCGCAGTCGGCGGCGGTGATTTCATATCTTTACTGAAAGCTTGGCAGGACCTGTTTTGCACGGAGGATTCTCGCGGGCTGTCACGAGGGAATCTGCTCGTGGGTGCTCTTCTTCTATTATCAGGGTGAAAGATCATGTCTCCGGGAGGCGAAACCGGTACGGCGGGGGAGAGGTTGCAGAAATTCCTTGCCCGCGCTGGAGTAGGGTCAAGGAGACAGTGTGAGCAACTGATTGTCCAGGGACGAGTCAACGTCAACGGCGAGGCAGTGAGGGACCTCGGAGTCCGCGTTCTTGCCGAAAGGGATAGCGTGAACGTTGACGGCGTGCCTGTCAAGCCACAGAAGCTCCTTTATCTTGTGATTAACAAGCCTAAGAACTGTATGTGCACGAGCAGAGATGATTTGGGGAGAAGAACGGTCCTCGATTTCCTTCCCGGCATATCCCAGAGGGTTTATACTGTTGGACGCTTGGACTACGATGCGGAGGGGCTGCTGATTCTCACCAATGATGGAGATTTCGCCCAGCGGGTGATTCATCCCCGCTTCCGCATTCCGAGGACGTACCGGGTCGCAGTGAAGGGCTTTTTCACCCCGGAGGCCGCCAATTCTCTCCGCCGCGGAGTGAAGCTCGATGGAAAGTTGATTCGGGCGCTCCGGCTGCGGGTGATTTCCCGGAGCAAGCGAACGAGCCGTCTCGAGCTTGAGGTTTCCCAGGGCATAAACCAGCAGGTCAAGCGGATGCTCAGGCGGGTCGGGTATGAGGTCACCGTCATCAAAAGGACAAGGATTGGCAAGGTTGAGCTTGCATCCCTTCCGCCGGGGAAGTTTCGCAGGATGTCGCCAACGGAGTTGAGTGCCTTCCCCGGCCCCTGACGCCAGCGCCCGTGTGCGGCGCCGGGCAAGCGACTGAACTCAGGATCGCGAATAACAGACTCAGGGTTGTGGCGTGAAATGAGCTTCTTCTCGAAGGTTCGCAAGGCGGTTAGGAAGTTTTTCGGGACGGAAAGGTTCCTTTGCGATGCCTGCAAGTATGACTACGGTGACGTATGTCGAAATCCCGAGAGACCCAATGCTACTGAGTGTAAGGATTATAAGCCGAGGTAGCGTTTGGGGCGAGTTGCGGAGAAGGGAGTCGCAGCTCGCGAGTGGCAGGAAATGGCGGAGATGTTTGCCTTTCCGGTGAGTAACATGGGAATTGTATTGAGCCGATTCTTGTTCAGGCAGAGATTTGCTCTCTGTGTGTTTAGCGCAGGGCTCGTTTTTGCCTCTTTTTCATCCCTCGGCAGAGGGGAGGATGCAGTGTCGGCCCTCCGGGAGAAGATTGACCAGGCCGAAAAAGAGAGGGCGGAAATCTGCAAGATCCTGGGGGCGATATATGAGGAAACAGGGGATTCTGAGAAAGCTATCGAAAGCTACCGACTGGGCTTTCAAGTGTTTCCGGATGATCCCCTTCTATGCAATAAGCTGATCGAGCTGTGCACAGCCGAGGAGAGATGGGGGGAGCTTGTCCCCATTTATCAAAGCCTCGTCAACGCCAACCCCGGCGCCAATGAGGCGTATATGAGGATGCTGGCTGAGTGCCACCTCAAGGCGAGGCAGAATGAGGAGGCTGTCGCCGTCCTCGCGGAGATGCTCGATGAATACGGTGTTGATGTCGCAGACTACCGCGACGCGGCGCAGATGCTGATGGCTTACGAGCAATATGAGGCGGCGGCGAGCGTCTGTCGGAGGGGAATCGAAGGAGAAGTGGACGAGGGTCCCGATTTACATTACCTTCTCGGGCGTGCTTGGGCGAAAGGCGGGAAATACCGTGAGGCAATCGTCGCTTACAAAAAAGCGCTCGAGCTTTGTACCTCCCAGCAGGAGACAAGAATTCTGGAGGAAGAGCTTGCCAATCTCTGCATGGAACAGCCTATCATCGAGCGCATCCTCGAAGAGAATACGGAGTCGCTGAAAGGGATTGATGAGCGGCTGGCGGAGCTTTATTGGCGGAAAGCCGCCCAGGAGCAACAAGACGGCGACGCCAACGCGGCCCTCGCGCTCTATCGGAAGATCGTCTCGCTCGTCCCCGGTTCCGAGAAAGCGGAAGCGGCGGAAAAGAAGATTCGGGAATTGAGCAATCCATAGGCGGGCACGGAAGAGAGTCGCTCAGCTCTCGGGAGGTGGGCGGCTTTGTCGTGCATAATCTTGCCCAGCGCTTTTTGATCTGAGACGGTCCCCTGCGGCGCCTCGTCTTCGGGTAGAGAATCTGTG
>JABMQX010000053.1 GCA_013203085.1 bacterium
CGCCTCATCCGCGACATCAAACACGTCTTCGACCCCAACAACATCCTCAATCCGGGGAAGATACTGCCGTAGCCGCTGCGGCCTACGCCATCGGTACGTCAGTAGAGTCCTCCAGCCCAAGCCCCATCCGCGCCGCGGCAGTAGATGAGGCCCCCCATTTCTGCGATGGTTGTAACGCGAGGCGAACGGAGACCGTGCTCCCGGAAGGAGCGGATCAGCGTGGGACGGTCTCTTCGCCAACGGCACCGATCTTATCCAGAGCCTCCGCCGCGGCACGCCTAACTGTCGAGTATTCATCCTCAAGCAGCTTTGTCAAACCGGGCACCGCTCGTCCGGCTTCCGGACCGATCTTTCCGAGAGCCGTCGCTGCCTCGGCTCGGACGCGGGAAATAGGAAACCCCAGCAATTCGATAAGCTGAGGCACAGCATCCGCGGCTTCCGGGCCAAAATCACCGATGGCGGTTGCTGCCGCGCAACGTACGCTGGGCTTGGCGTCATCCAGGGTTTTTCGCAGCGCCGGGAGCGCGAGTTCGGGATGTCGCCCGATTTTGCCGAGAGAAAGGGCAGCGTGGATTCTAACCAACAGATGCGGATCATGGAGTGAGGCGATGATTTCTGGCAGGAGCGGTTCTGCGAGCGCGCCGCATTCTCCGAGGGCAAAGAGAGCTGTGTACCTGGCTACTGGATTGCTATCGGAGAGCCACTCAGGCAACCCCTCAGGCACCCTGCCGCTTTCGATGCCAATGTCAGCGACGGCTTCACCTATCTGTTGCCAGAACGGGCAGCTACGAGGATGGTTCAGCAGCGATAATAGGTCAGGGACAGCCGCTATCGAGGCCTTGCCGATTTCTCCCAGACAGATGATCGTCCAGTAGGCTTGCCTGTCTTTTCGGCTCTTGAGGAGGGGGCGGAGAGCATTCACCGCAGGAGCAGCGTCGCCTCCCAGAACGCTCAGGGACAAAATAGCCTTCAGACGAACGTCCGGATCGTCCTCCTTAAGGGCCCCCACCAGAGAAGGCACACCTTCCTTACCTATCTCACGGATTATGTCTTCATGGTCGTCGAGAAAAAGGACACAATGACGTTCAGATGGGCCGCGAAAAGGCTCGGCGAGGATGGACTGAATGCGCGCCTGGGGAGACGGTTTTTCGAAATCGGAAGGACTGCACGAATGGCGGCGTAACAGCAGGCCCCGAACCCCACACCCTAAGCTTAAGCCGATGGCCACCAGGAGTGCAGCCTTCACGGCCCGCTTTCCTGCCCGCATATCGTTCTTCCTCTTGAGAATTGTTGCTGCGTACGGTCCGCTCCCAACTTTGAACTGGCGTTGTTTTAGCACGAGACACGAAGCTTCTCCGTGCGGCCGCAAGCGCCTTGATGAAGTGCCAGACCGCCTTCGGCGCTCCCGCTCGACACTCAGGCAGACGGCCCCCCATGCTCTTGCACAATGACCGAGCGAATGTCGCGCAGAAGAGCTTCCACTTTCTCCTCGCGGCAGGAATGTCCCATGAGTCCTATTCGCCACGCTTTTCCCGCAAAATCGCCCAATCCGCCGCCGATTTCCAGGCTGCACTCCGCACGCAATTGCTTCCTGAGCTTCCCTTCGTCCGCTCCTTCGGGGAGGAAAACCGCGTGGAGCATCGGAAGGCGTTCCTCCGCCTTCTCCACGATGTAGGTGAAACCGAGCGACTCGAGTCCCGCCTGAAGAGCCGCAGCGTTCTTCCTGTGCCTCTCGAACACAGCGTCGAGACCTTCTTCCAGGATGAGGCGCAGCCCCTCGTGCAGGGCGAAAATCATGTTCACAGGCGCCGTGTGATGATACTTTCTCGCGCCGCCCTCGTTCCAGTACTCCTCGATCATTGTCAGGTCGAAGTACCAGCTCTGCACCGGTGTCCGCCTGTTCCTCAACTTGTCCATCGCTCGCTCGTTGAGAGTGATGGGCGAAAGGCCCGGCGGAACGCTCAAGCATTTTTGCGTCCCGCTGTAGGCGGCGTCTATCCCCCACTCGTCAACCTTCACTTCCGTCCCCCCGAGGGAGGTCACCGCATCAACCAGAAAAAGGGCGTCGTGCTCGTGGGCAAGCTGTCCGATCTCTTTCATCTGCGGCTGAAGGGCGCCAGTGGAAGTCTCGGCATGGACTAAGAAAAGCGCCCGGCAATCTCCGCTGGAGAGTGCCTCCTTCACCTGCTCCGGCTCGACCGTCCTTCCCCACTCAACGTTGATTGCCACAACCTGCCCGCCGAAGCGGGAAACCTCATCCGCAATCCTCCCCCCAAAAACGCCGTTCCTGACGACAGCCACCCTATCCCCCGGCTCGACGAGATTAGCCACAAGCGTTTCCATACCGGAGCTACCCGTGCCGGAGATCGGGATGGTCATGCGGTTCTTTGTTCGCAAAACCTCTCGCAGCATCTCCTGCGTCTGATCCATCACGCGGAGAAAATCGGGGTCGAGATGGCCGATGGTTTTCGATGACAATGCTTCAAGGACCGAATCGGGCACATCGCTCGGTCCCGGCCCGTGCAACCGAACCTGTCCGATCTGGTCGTGGATCGCCTTTCGTTCCATGTCGTTCCTCCAAATAGTAGTTCAGCGGGTCGCGATTTTCGTCAAGTAAGCGATGTGGGCGGTTTCTTCGGCGAGGTCCGCTCTTATGTACGCTTCTGTGATGGATGAACCGATGGAGATGATTCCGTGCCGGGCGAGAAGCAATGTGTGGACACTGTCATCGAGGGTGGGAATGATATTCCTCACGTCCCGCAAAAGCTCGTCCGACCCCGGCATTGACTCCGGCAAAAGAGGGATTTCTCCGAGCTTTACCTGCGCAGAAACGGTGACCGGTGGAATGGATTCTCCCAGGATCGAAAGGGCGATACAGTACCGGGGGTGAACGTGAAAAATCGCTTTCACGTCGGGACGGAGAACGTAAATTGCCGCGTGCATTCTCGATTCCTTCGACGGCTTCAGTCCCTCCGGACCGTTGATCTTCTCACCTTCTGCGTTGATCGTTATGATGTTTTCCGGCTTGGTATCCCCGAGGGAGAGACCGCTTGCCGTGATGAGAAACTCTTCCGAATCGCCTAAGCGAACGCTGTTATTGCCTCCAGCCGACGAAGCCAGAATTCGGTTGTACGCCACGACACTGTAATGGGACAAATCTTTCTTCAGTTGTTCGATCTCCGTCATGCCCTTCACCTCCTTTTCCTTAGCGCGATCTCCGCCGCCACTCTTATCGCCTCGATTAAATTCCTGTGGTCCGCTTTGTTTTTGCCGGCGATGTCGAACGCTGTGCCGTGCCCCACAGATGTGCGAATCAGCGGCAGACCCGCCAGCAGCGTCACCGCCGAACCGAAGCCCAGAAGCTTCACAACCATCAGCCCTTGATCGTGAAACATCGCCACCGCCAAATCGAATTCTCCCTCTTTCGCCCGGACAAAGACCGTGTCAGCGGGAACCGGACCGACTACGCTCATGCCCCGGACAGTGCATTCTTCCACCGCCGGGGCGATCTCCTCGATCTCTTCGTCGCCGAACATTCCCCCCTCACCAGCGTGAGGATTGACGGCTGCTACGGCTATCTTCGGCTTCTCAACGCCCAGGAAAAGAAGGGCTTCCCATGCAAGCTCAACCATCGAGACGATTCGGTCCTTTTTGACTTTCTCAATCGCTTCCCGCAGCGACATGTGCGTCGTCAGAAGCATTAGCCGGAGATTGCCCAGAAGGAGAATCATCCCGTACCTTTTAGCCCCGCAAAGCTCGCCGAGGATTTGAGTCTGACCTTCGTACATGTGTCCGGCGGCACGCATTGACTCCTTGTTCAGGGGGGCCGACACCATTGCCTCAATCGTCCCCTCGAGGCACATTTTCCCAGCCTCTTTCGTGTAGAGCACCGCCGCCGCCCCGTTCTTCGCGTCAACAACCCCCATCCGGAGGTTCTCGGCGTCAATGTTGTGATAATCGAGAACATCAATCGCTCCATGCGCGAATCCTGCGTCGGAGATGTTCTCAATGGAATGAATTTTGCGGGGAACGCCAGTCAGCTCAACGGCTTGATCCATCACTCGCGCGTCTCCCAAAACGACCGGATTGCACCACTGATAGACCTCCGGTTCTGCCAGGCATTTTGCGGTAATCTCAGGTCCGATGCCTGCCGCATCTCCCATCGTAATTGCAACTTTCGGCTTGTCCGCCACTGCGATTAAACCTCCGTCATTTCCTCCTGCGAAGAGCCCTGAGGATTCTCGATACAAGGTCGTCCGGGCCTATTGACCCGCCCTTAACGATAACGATCATGTCATCATAAGGCCCCCCGACCGCTTTGGATGCTACCACAAGGGGAGCGATTCGTGCATGTAATTTGAGCAGGCGGATGTCGAGAGCCCGGCAAACTGAGTAGGCGGTTTCTCCACCGGTCAAAACCAGGGCCCCAGGCGGAGCGCTTTCGACGAGCCGCTGAGTGAGTTTTGAAAGGAAAGCGAGAATTGAGCCGCAGAGCTCAGCATGAGGTTCTGACGCCTTTCCGCCAACGCGGATTGCAAGGTTTCCTCCGTGAAGGACCACTCTTAGCCAGGTCTCCACAAGTTCTTTCAGGGCCGGCTCGCGATCCGAACGTTCCCCTATCCGGCTCATTTCGATTTCGACCAATTCAACATCTCCGGATTCCGCAGCGATGTCGAGCTGGCGTTTCGATTGGGGGTGAAGCGTTCCGCACACGAAAAGTATCGAGCCTCCCGAACTCTCAAGAGAGCGCGGCAGTTCCCCGGCCTGAGGAAGCTGCGAGGCAAGAGCCTGCGCCAATCCCTGACAGCCGACATAGACGTTGCAGTCAGTGCCCTCCACGAGCGATTTCACCGCGCCACACAGGTCGTTGGCGGATCGAGCATCTACGACAATGAGCTGATGGCCCCGGCATTGAAGCCTCATTGCTGCCTCCGCTGCTTTCCCCGCTCGAACATCCGCCAGAGCAACCAAACCAGCTTTTCGGCCGCCTTCTTCCTCTGCGCGCCTCAGGACGCTCGATTCCGAAACAGGATGTTCCGGATCACTCGCGTAAAAGGTCTCCGCGACGGGAATCCCGCGTATCTGCTGCACGCCGCCGATGGTCTCTCGCCCTGCCTCTGGAATCGCAGGCAGGATGAAGGCAAATGACGCGGCCGCGGCGTCCATGACGGCGGCGGTCTCAACGCCAAAGTTGCCGCGGAGCGCGCTATCCACCTTCTTGAAAATGAGATCGGCGCCGGCGGAAAGAGCTTGCCGCGTCGCCTCAAAGGTCTTGGCGTAGGCCTCCCTCGGCGGCAA
>JABMQX010000556.1 GCA_013203085.1 bacterium
GAGGAAAATGGAAGGAGAGAAATGGCTTCCGCTCTCGCCCGGTTCGACAAAATTGACGCGGTTTACGCTCATAATGATCCCCAAGCTCACGGCGCCTACCTTGCCGCCAAAGCAGAAGGGCGAGGACGTGAGAAGACAATCAAGTTCATCGGGATAGACGCACTGCCTCACGAAGGCGTCATGTACGTCAAACAAGGAATTCTGACAGCGACGTTCCAGTATCCCACCGGCGGAAAAGAAGCCATTGACACAGGCATGAAAATCCTGAGAGGGGAAGAGGTACCCAAGTGGATCACCCTCGGGACGCGACTTTTCACGAAAGAAAATGTGGACGAAGGTGGGTTGGGGATTCCCGCTAAGGGACCCAAGCGGCCGGGACTGAAGCCCGACAAGCCGAGACCGTCGAAGAAGCTGAAGAAACTTACGCAGCAATAGGTGCGCCGTTCATCTACCCAATAGCTGCGAGAGAAATAGGCGCCCGAAATCGTTTGCCGCGATTGCAAATGGTTATCTCCCCACGAACAGAGCAAACCGAGCTCAAGCGACGGAAAGGACGGTTTTGAATTGAGAACATTCTACCTGGGAGCAACAGCGTTCACCTGCGGCTTTTGTGTGATGGGCTTGGAGCTTCTCGGATTCAGGCTCTTCGGCCCCACCTTCGGCTACTCCAGCTACGTATGGGGCAGCCTCATTGGGATTATCCTTGCAGCATTGTCCGTGGGCTACATTTTCGGCGGGCGATTGGCGGACAAGAAACCCCAAAGCGCTGTCCTCTTCAAACTGATCGTCGGGGCGGGGTGCTATCTGTTCGTGATGCTCCTCGTTTACAGGAAGGTCCTCGACGTTTCGTTTATGAAATTCGGAACCATCTGGGGGGCTCTGGTAGCCACAATCATTATTTTCGGCGTGCCGATGGTTCTGTTGAGCACCGTATCGCCTTTCATCATTCGCCTTCTCACGGTTCAGCAAAAGGCGGGGGAAATCGCCGGCGGCATCTACGGTCTTTCCACCATCGGCAGCATCCTGGGAACGTTTGTAACGTCCTTCGTTTTGATCGGCGTGCTCGGCTCCCATCTGACGCTGCTTCTGTTCTCCTCCATCGTACTGTTGGTGGGGATTGCGGGATTGGTGTCTCGGTCGCCGAAATGGGCCGCCTCCGTGCTGCTCGCTCTCATCGCGCCCTTCTCCTTCCCGCGCGCTGAGAAGAACGTCATCCTGAGAAAGGAGTCCTTTTACAATGACATCAGAGTCCTCGAGAAAGAAGATGGAAAGAAAGCGTTATCGGTCAACAGGTGGACTTCCTACTCGGTCTCCGTCGGTGAGAAAGACAATTACCTGACGGAGACGAGCTATTACGACTACTTCAACGCGGCGGCGCTTCTGACCGAGCCGAGGGAGATACTCGTCCTCGGAATGGGCGCGGGGACTTCGGTGAAGCAATACCTCCATTTCTTCCCTGAAGCTCATGTTGACGCCGTGGAAATTGACCCCGAAATCATCCGCATCGCGAAAGACGAGGAGTACTTCGGGGTCAAAGAGGGGCCGAGATTGAAGATTTTCCCCCAAGACGCCCGACCCTATCTCAGGAAAAGCAAAAAGAAATACGATGTCATCGAGGTGGACATGTTTCAAGGGGGGCCGTATGTGCCTTTCTACGTGACCACAAAGGAATTCTTCCAGGCGGTCTCCGACCACCTTCTGCCCGGCGGAGTGGTTGTGATGAACGTCCTGTCGCTGGGCGACGACCAGACACTGTTATGCTCTATTGAAAAGACGCTCAAGGTCGTTTTCCCAACCGTCTTCGCGATAAGAGTCGGGGTGAGCTCCAACTACCTCCTCACCGCTTTGAAGAAAAAGGTCAGCGTCCCCGGTGGGGTGAGAACCATCCTCACCGCGAAAAGGGCCTCACATGGCAAGCTATACAGCGTCATAACTCGTTTCATTGATAAAATCATCTTTCTCCCGGAGAACGAAGCGGCGCACGTTTTCACCGACGACAAAGCGGATGTGGAACGAGTAACTTTCCAGATGGTGGACAAGTACTTGAGGCAAATTCCGTTGAGGGAATGACCGGGGAGAGCATCAATGCAGAGGTTTTCTCTGCGGCCTCGGCGCTCTCGGCGGTGAACGGTTCCTGGGCAAGGGAAAAGCCTAACCGCAGAGCACGCCGAGAGCGCAGAGAGAAGAATTCCCTCGTGGGAGCGAGACTTCCGATGGATATCAAGACTTACTTGTCGGAGAAGAAAAAGCTGATTGACGCGGAGCTGCAGGCGATTCTGGCGTCGGAAGATATGCCGGTTGAGAGTCTT
The DNA here is from genome assembly GCA_013203085.1 of bacterium. Taxonomy (GTDB): domain Bacteria; phylum Auribacterota; class JABMQX01; order JABMQX01; family JABMQX01; genus JABMQX01. Next base: position 2,310 of record JABMQX010000556.1, read on the forward strand.
GCCGAGGGGGCACACCGCGCGGTTCTTCCTGGTGGAAAAAGGATCAGGCCGATACTCACGCTGGCAAGTTTTGAAGCCGTCGGCGGCGACTGCCCGCAGATCGTACGGATAGCGTCCTGCGTGGAGCTCATCCATTCCTTCTCCCTTGTGCACGATGACCTTCCCGCTATGGACAATAGCGACTTGCGGAGGGGACTGCCGACTGTCCACAAGGTTGTCGGAGAAGGAATGGCTGTCCTCGTCGGAGATATGCTCCTGGCACTCCCCTTCCAGACGCTCGCGGAGCTACCAGGAGTTGAGGACGACAAAAGAAATCGCCTTATCGGTGAGCTCGCCAGAGCCTGTGGGTCATCCGGCCTCGCTGGCGGGCAGGCCCTTGACTTGGAATCGGAACAGAAAAGCGTCACGGAAGCCACGGCTCGCGACATCGCCAGAAGAAAGACGGGCGCTTTGATCGAGGCTTCGGTTGCTCTCGGAGCAATCGCCGGAGATGCGAGCGAAGAGACTTTTCAAAAACTGAAAGAATACGGTAGCTCGGTCGGTCTGGCGTTTCAGGTCACGGACGATCTTCTCGATGCCGAAGGAGAACAAGAGATTCTCGGCAAGCCCGTCCGGGCGGACGAGGAAAAGGGAAAGGCAGCCTATCCCTCCCTTGTCGGTGGGAAGCGGGCGAGACAAGTCGCGGAGGAACTCACACGTCAAGCCATTGGCTGCCTCACGGACCTCGGCGAAAAAGCTCAGCCGCTCAGGGAAATCGCTCATCTCCTCCTGCGAAGGAAAGGATGAGCAACTCCCGACGGGTGCTGAGGAGGCCCCTGCGAAGTATGCGGGAGCGGGCGGAGAAAACTCTATCTCCCGCAGCGTCAGCAAGGCAGAAACCAGACAACATCTTGAGAACTCCTCAGGGAAATGATTCGAGGCAGCAACTGTCTGAAGCTATTCGGTTGCGTCGCAGTTATCCTGTGGCTCCTTTTCGCTTCCCTTTCCTTCCCGGCTGAGAAGTTCAAAGCCGCCGACCACTTTTCCAAAGAAGAGATCGAAACGGCTGCCCGGTTCAACCGGTATCTCTATATTCTGTTCTTCGGCAAGCAAATCGCAGTCCTTCTTTTCCTCGGACTTGTCGCGTGGTCGAGGCTGGCCTCCTCATATCAGCGAGATGTCGAAAAGATGTGCTTTCGGAAAAGGCGTGCAGTCCTGCCCGTGTATGCGTTTTTCCTTCTTTTGATGATTCGGCTCGTCGCCATGCCTTTCGATGCCGTGCGCGATCTGGTCGTCAAGACTGCTTTCGGATTGAACAGCCAGGGAATCAGCGGCTGGCTCGTGGACCAGATGAAGAGCTTTGTTGCGGCGGACATCTGGTACGTCCCATTTGTGATTGTGGTTTACGGGACTATCCGCCGTCTCAGGCGGACATGGTGGTTGGTCTCGGCAGGAGCCGTGGGGATGGGGCTGATCGTCTGGTATTCTGTCGCCCCGCATCTCGTCGAGCCGCTTTTTTATCGGTTGACTCCAATCAAGTCGAAGGTGCTTCGTCACCGCCTGGACCCTCTCCTCGAAAAATCGGGGTTTCCGCCAAACGCCCTGTACCAGGCTGACTCCGGGAAACGGACAAGGGAGGTGAACGCTTACCTCTCGGGACTTTTCCTCGGAAGGCGGATTGTGCTCTACGACGTTCTGACGGAAGAAGCCGACCGGTCAGAGATTGAATTCGTCGTCGCTCACGAAATAGCGCATTGGAAGAACAATCACATCATCAAAGAGATAGCCTGGACGACTGCCGGCGCCGCCGGATGCTTACTCCTCATCGGAATACTCCTCAAACTCACGGCCGCAAAGAAGAAACGGCGGGGGACGCAGCGTTACGAGCCAAGCTCCCTGCCCGCCTTTTTCTTCTGGCTGCACGTCATTCTGTTCCTCGTGATGCCCCTGGAATGCGCCGTCTCCAGACGTTTCGAGAGAACCGCGGACAGGCACGCTTTGGAGCTGATGCGGGACCCGCAGGCAGCAGTCCGGCTTTTCAAAAAGGTCGCCCGGAGAAATCTATCGGACCTTAATCCCCCGCCCCTGGTGAAGTTCTGGCTCTACACTCATCCCACAATACCGGAAAGAATCCAAGCGGCCCTGACAATGGCCACCAAGCCTCTGAGGACGATCAGATCCCGACGACCTGTTGCACCCCCGGCGAAAACTCCTTCGGCGCCCGAGCCCTGCAGTCCGGTTCTCCCAGGAACTCCTCGGCTCCAAACCAGTCGTCCGGCGAGATTAAGTATGTTCCAAAATATACATTAAAAGGGTAGAATCGCTCAAAGCGGTCTGTATGCGAAACATCTGGCTGTGCTCCGAAGTTGGAAAGACATCCGACATTGTCTGATGGCAAAGAGTAGAACGACATCGTTCTTAAACAAGGAAGGGAGGGAAATCCATGAAAAGAATATTAGTTATTCCGGTTATAGCTATGTTGCTATGGCAAGGGGCACCCGCGTTCCCCATCGAGGAAGGGCGGGCCCGGGGTGGAGATGCCCAACAGTTCATATTCAAGTTCGAACCTAACAGACCTCTGCTCTATGCCATGAAAGTTCGCATGAAGATCGATATGGACATGCAGATGGCAATGCAAAGTATGAAGATGAAAATGGAGTTCGAACTGCGCTGGAAGTTCAAATTGGTACCCAAAGACAAACCGAGTGAGGACTTAAACACAGTACGACTGGAACCCTCTGGGTTGGAGGGCGACTGGGACATCACCGGGCCTGCCGGGCACATTGTTATGAAACTGCGTGGTTCTGATGTGACCGGCACACAGGATGGGGTAACCACTATTGACACGAAGAGAGGGATTGGCCTTTCAGAGGCCAGACAAGTGAAAACCGAGATATCCGGGCTGTATTTGAGCGGCGAGATAGACATTGATTCGAGGGGCAACGTGGTCAACATTCGCGGCGATGTCCCGTTTGTCGAGTTCTGGACGGAGGCGTGTGAGGGACAGCCGGGTATTTTTGGTGTGGTTTTTCCGGAGAAGCCCGTGGCAACGGGCGATACATGGAAGGAGTTCATTGTACTTAAGAAGATGGGGGAGGTTCTCTTGGAGGAACCTGGGCTGCGGTGCACGGTCGCGCTCACCCGACAACCGGACACAACCGCTCGGGGTCGCAAAATCAGCAGGTTCGCCATTGAAGCGCCTTTCAAGCAGAGAAATCTCGTCGCCTACATGCACCAGGCAGGGCAGCGAATACAGGTGGACATCCCGACTTTCGACCGCAGCGCTTCGGGTACCGCTCGCTTCGATGCGGAAAGACAAGTGCTAATCGATTCCCATATGAAGATTGATGCCAAGGCTCACATGGAGATGAGCGCCGCGGGAGAGGGGGCCACGATTGACATGGTGATGGGAGCGGTTACGGACCTGGCGCTACTGCCTGATTCAGGGGCAGGCGGTCTGTAATCCCACGGAGCGGCGAAAGGTTCGATGAGATCATGACCGCTGGCGGTCAGGCCTCTTCCCGAGCTTGGGTGGGGCGAACAAGTTTGTGTCCGTCGTCTCGTATGAGCTTAGCCGGTAGCCAAGCCTCGGAAGAGAAAAGCCCCCCTGGCGGCTCGCTACGCTCACCCATATTGCGCCGCTTCGCAGCTTCGCGTAGAAAGGGCAGTCTTTTCGATCTGGCAACATACGAGCTTGAGCTTCACAATTACAGCCCCAACGGGATAAGAATATATTTTCAACAGCGCGGTGTGACAATTCCGCCTCACCAGCGCTGCCATAGTCGCGCACGCCTGTGGCACTCGGGGCAATGAACGAGGTAGTTCTCCCTGGAATCCGGACAAATCTCGACGTTTGAAGAGCAGTAGGGACATTCGATGGTCTTGACCTTCTCCGCCGAGGAGAGCATAGCTTTCGTTATTCTTCCTTCAGCCCAAGCGCGGAGGAAAGCTTCCACCACTCGCGGGTCGAACTGGCGGCCGCTTTCTTCCCTTATGATGCTTATCGCTTTCTCGGCGTCCATGGCCTTGCGGTAAGGTCGGTCAGAGGTCATGGCGTCGAAGGCATCGGCGACCGCCATAAGTCTTCCCTCAAGGGGGATTTCCTCTCCTTTCAGTTGATGAGGATGTCCCGTCCCGTCGTAACGCTCGTGGTGGTAGAGAACGAAGGGGACAAGGGGTTTTAGAAAATCCACATCTCTGAGAATTCTCGCTCCGATCTCGGGATGAAACCGCATCTGTTCCATCTCCGCTTCCGTCAGCTTCGTTTTCTTGTGGAGGATCGCGTCCTCGATGCCGATCTTGCCGAGGTCGTGAATGGTCGCGCCCATCTCCAGAACCTTCAACTGCTCTTTGGTCCAGCCCATTTCCTCGGCAATGATCCTTGCGAAGAGGGCTACTCGCTTCCCGTGCCCGATAGTGTAATAGTCCCGCACCTCAATGGAGTCTGCAATCACCTTGAGAGTGTCGTAGTAGGACTTCTCGAGCTGGCGGGAACGGAGCTCGAGTTCCGCGAGGTAGCGGGCGTTCTCAATGGCAATCGCCGCGGGCCCCGAAACGGCTGCCAGAAGCTCCAGCCCTCGCGCATCAAACTGCTCCACAACCCCGACCGTATCCAGATAAATGATCCCCACAAGCTTCTCACCGTGCAGCATCGGCGAGCACATAGCCGAGCGGATACCGTGCAATGAGATGCTCTGGCTCGACTCGAACCGGGCGTCAGCGGGGGCGTTTGTCGTCAAGATCGCCTTCTTATCATCGGCCGCCATGCGAAGAAGTGTCCGGCTGACTTCTATCTTGTCCTCGAGAGGCAAACCTCTCGTTCTCCCCGCCACCGGATAGAAATCTGCCGAGTTCTCGTCACGAACGAAGATGACTCCACGGTGCGCGGGAACCACTTCGAATATGCACTCGAGAATCCTGCCGAAAAGCGTGGAGAGGTCTCCCCCCAGCCCGAACGTTTCGCCGGCTTTGACCAGAATCTGGTAAGCCTTGCGAAGAAGGTCCAATTCCTCCCCTGCCGTCGCCGCCTCTTCGAACGGTCGTGGCAAGGTTGGTGAGACCTCAATTTCGGCGGCAACCGTATGTTCGGACACGGGAGCGTGAACAATTCTCGCCGAGAACGGCTCATGGCATTCCTGAGACTTCTCCAGGACGAAATCAAAAGCGAAGTCTTCTATTGCAATGCGGTCGCCGTGATGAAGGAGGCAGGATTTGATATGCCGCCCATTGACCCTCGTCCCGTTGCGGCTGCCCAAGTCGGTCAGAGCAAACTCGTTCCCTTTCTTCTCAATTCTGGCGTGCAGGCGGGAAACCTGCCGGCTGGCGAGCCGGATGTCGTTTTCCGGCGTTCTCCCGAGGGAAATGCGGCGCCCGACGCGAAACTTCCGTCCGGCGAGAAGACCCGATGAAGCAACAAGTATGGCAGTTTGCATGCTGACAACTCCAACGTTTGCAGTCCCCCTTCAGCCCCGGAAAAGTCAAACCCTTCAATTCAACTCGCAGACATCTCAGCCTGCACGAAAGAGACAACCCGTTCCCCCGAACAAGACTCGCCCTCTTTCACCTCAAATTCAGGTTCTTCATGATCTTGGATAGGTAAGATTGCTGTATCCCGAGTTTCTTAGCTGCTTCTGTCTGTTTGTTCCCCGACTCAGCGAGGACTTTCCGAATCAACTGTTTCTTGAATTTCTTGATCGTCGCATGATAGTCCGTTCCCTCGAAGGCATCAAAGGGACCTTCTCCCTTCAACGCTGCCGGGAGATCGGCTTTTCTCAGGACGCCGTCCTCGGATGAGATGATCAGACGGCGAATCACGTTTTCGAGCTGGCGGACGTTGCCCGGCCAATCGTACCCTCTGAACCCTTCCACCAGACCTTCCTCGAGAGTGACGTTCCCGGCCAAAGACTCCGCCCTGTGCCTCTCAATGAAGAACTGCACCAGTTCCGGTATGTCCTCTTTCCTTTCTCTGAGCGGAGGAACATAAACCTCGCACACGTTGAGACGGTTAAGGAGGTCCGTGCGGAAGGTCCCCTTTTCCACCGCCGCAAAAAGGTCGGTGTTGGTGGCGGTTATGATACGAACATCCACTTTTATATTGACGTTTCCCCCGATCCTTTGAAACTCGTACTCCTGTAGGACTCGCAGGAGATTGGATTGGATTTCGAGGCCGAGGTTTGCGATCTCATCGAAGAAAATCGTGCCTCCATTTCCGGCTTCGAGCTTACCAATCCTGCGGGCGCTGGCTCCGGTGAACGCCCCCTTCTCATAACCGAAAAGCTCGGAATTGATTAGCTCCTTTGTGAAAAGCCCACAATCCACCGCCACAAAGGGCTTGTCGTGCCTTCTGCTCCACAGGTGTATGTTTCTGGCGAGTATCTCCTTGCCGGTTCCCGTTTCCCCTGTGAGGAGGATCGGCGCATCCGAAAGGGCGAACCTCTTTGCCCTTGCGATGGTCGTTCGGACGACATCGCTCGACCCCACGAAAAGGTACCGCGTCTCGACCTGCCGACTGAGATTGTCGTGGTCAGCTTTGAGATGCGAGTAAGCGACCGCGTTGGCAAGAGCGCCGCTCAGGTGGCGAGCTACGGTCTGCACTAAACGCAAGTCATCCTGCGAAAAGGCTTGCTCCCGCGACAGATTGTCAATGTGGAGAATGCCGATGATCTCGTCTTTTGTGACCAGGGGCGCGGAGATCATAGAGAGTATGTTCTGGCTCCTTATGCTCTCGCTTCCGCCGAAGCGCATGTCTTCCAGGGCATTATTGCAGAGGATTGCCTTCTTCTCCCGCACGACAGTCTCCAGCACTTTTCTGCTGAAGGGCACTTCCGGCGCCGGGCGGCTCCTTTCCTTTTGATGCGAAGACCGAACCTTCATCGGTCGCCCACGTTCATCCTTGAGGAGCAGAAAGCACCTCTCAGCGGGCACGGCCTCGAAAAGCTTCGCCGACACTCTCCCCATGATGTCGTCAATGGAGAAAAGTCCGGCGGTGATCTCTTCGACCTCGAGGAGAAGTTCGAGTTTCCGCCGCAAGGCTGCGGCCGTCTCCTGCTTGGAAACAGGGCTGACGCTTTCCGCCGCAAAGGAGACATCCGCGGTACCCATCCGTTCAACGCTCTGCCATCCCGCCGGGACCGTGATCTCCTCATCATCTGCCCGAATGGGACGGCGGTCCGCCGGAAGCTTTTGCAGAAATCTCAGGGCATAGTTTCCGATGTTAATGATGTCGTCGTGCTTGAGGGGACTTCGCTGGACCTCCTTGCCATTAACGTAGGTGTGGTTGAGGCTGCCCTTATCGCAGATCACGCACCTATTCCTCTCCATTCTGATCTCGGCGTGCTCTCGCGACACGCTGGCATCCCTCAAAACGAGATCGCAGCCTTCAGATTTTCTCCCGACGATAGTCTGCGGCTTTTCGACCTGGTAAGTTATCAGTTGGCCTTGTCTGTCGTTATACACAAGCCAGGGCATATTTTGCCTCCGAAGACATGTTTCCTGTGCTACTACGGCTCGGGCAGCTCTTCTTTAGCAAGATTCATACCGGCTCCATCGCGACAAGTCAAGAGATTATTCCAAATAGATATATTTGGTGGACGTGCGCCTGGCGAGGCGCGGGCGCTTGAGAGAGGAACGAGCAAGAGGCTCATCGCGCATCCGCTTCCTATAAAGCGAGTTACACAAAGGAAAGGGAGTTTTCGTCTTTCTTGCCATTTCTTGAGAGAGTTGGCACATAAATTGTGCTCTAACCCGCTTGCAGCGAAACTGCCGCCAGTCCACTAACGCGCCGAATCAACATGGCGGCATGGACGTTACTATGTTACCATCAAAACGTTAAGGAGCACCCGCAACCCGCGAAAAAAGTCGAGGATCAGGCTATGAGACCACATGGACCCGACACCGACGACACCTCCTCCGAGGAGAAGGACACAGAGTATTCTCCCCCTCCAACCCATGCTCTGCAACCCGATCATACTGACACGGACCTCGTCGAGGAAACAAGAGGGCGTGAGATTCCCTCCGACCTCGACTATTTGATTCTGGGCAAGTACCGACTCATTAAGCTGTTGGGGAAAGGGGGAATGGGCGACATCTATCTCGCCGAACATACTGACCTCCGCAAGCTGGTCGCCATCAAGATAATTAGCAAGAAGCTGTCCTATAGTCAGCAGTTCATCAACCTTTTCAAAAGAGAGGCGCGTTCCGCTGCCAAGCTTCAACACCCAAACATCGCCCGCGTGTTCGACTACGGTGAGGAACGGGGCAAATGGTTCTATGTGATGGACTACATAGAGGGGCATTCCCTTGGTGAGATCATTGACTCCTCCGCCCCCCTCTCGGTCAGACGAGCCCTGGCTATCTTCAAACAGATCCTGGAGGCTCTGCACGCCGCTCACAAGTCCGGAATCATCCATCGCGACATCAAACCCAACAACATCCTCATTGACCAATCCGGCTTGGTGAAGCTCCTCGATTTCGGGTTGGCGAGGTCCATATATGGCGACGACAGCCTCACTGCCGCGGGACAAAGCCCCGGCGGAACGCCAAGCTACAGCTCCCCCGAACAGAGAAAAGGTGAACCCACGGATGCTCGCACCGACATCTATTCCGCGGGCGTAACCCTCTTCGAGATGCTCACGGGAACCTTGCCACGCGACGTGAACTCTCCCCACGACGAGCTTGTCTCCGTCCTCGGGAAAAGCCTCAACCCCTTCCAAAGAGTGCGGGCGTTTCACATCACCAACATGGTTATGAAATGCCTCGACGATGTCAGCAAACGGTATGCCACCGCGGAGAAGGCTCTTGAAGAAGTCGAGAAGATTGAGCGACGGTTACAGCAGCAGCGATGGTTCGTGAGAAGCGCCGCGGGGGCGCTCGTCGCCGCGGGACTTGCGGTAGCGGCGGTCCTGCTCTTCAATCCGAAGCGGTCCCAGGCAAGCGACGCTGTCAAGTACCTCGGCGAAAATGAGTTCTCGAAAGCGGCAAAGCTCTTCGCAGAACTCTCCAGGAAGAACCCCTCCGACCTGAAATCCAGCTATGGACTCGGTCTTTCATATCTGGGAATGCAAAAGCTCAATCGAGCGGAGCTGGAATTCAGAAAGCTCGCCAAATCCTTCGGTGACGGCACAACTGCCGATGAAGAGGGCTTGGCTCGGGTCGCGTACGCAAGAAACGATCGAGCCACGGCTATGGACCTATTTAACAAGGCCGTTGAGACGGGCAAAGACCATACATTGATCCATGTGACTATCGGCGACATCTACCTCCTCCAAAACCAACTCGACCGAGCCATTGAGAAGTACAAAAGGGCTTTAGATCGTAAGCCAATGTTCCGCTTCCAACTGGCAGCCGCGTACGCTGGCCTCGGCAAAGCTTACGCCCGGCAGGGCGAGCTGGACGAAGGGCTTAAAGCGTTGAGAAAAGCAGAAGAAGTTCGACCCTCGGACGCAGAAATAGCAGCCGCACGCGGCTATGTGCTGATGAAACAGGGGGAGTATCAGAAAGCGCTGAAAGCCGTCGAGAAAGCCGCAAAGATGAACCCCGACGATAACCTCGCCGTCTTCCTACAATCGGAGATAGCGCGAAGAGCCGATGCCAAAGCGGATGCCGCGAGTCAGAACAGAATCAGCAACTATGTGGACGACCTCATCGAAAAAGCGAAGCAAGCACGCCCCTTGCCGTCCCCGGAAGAGACCTGGCAATCGAAGCCGTTGTCCCTCGCAATCCTCGACCTGAAAAAAGCGGATTTCGCCTTCTCCAGGGAAGGTGAGTACGAGATGCTCATGTTCAATTTCGCCAGAGCGATGCAGGAGACCCAGCGTGTCTCCCTCGTCGAGAGGGAGGTCCTGGAGGAGCTTCTGAGGGAGCTGAAATTGGGGACATCCGATCTCGCAGACGCGAGAGTGGCGCCGACGCTGGGAAAGATCGTCCCCGCGGGGCTTATTGCCACCGGAACCTTGCGAGGAGACACGGGACGCTTTGGCGTGGACATTCGCCTCGCGGAAACCGAAACCACAAAGCTAAGCATATTCGTCTCGCAAACCCAGAAGGAGGGAGAAAGCATCAGCGAGTTTGCCGAGCGCCTCGCGAAACGAATAGCGGAAAGAATAAGGGAAACCTATCCCCTCAAAGCAAAGATCATCAAGCTGAGCGGAAAAGAAGCGATTGTGAACGTCGGCTCCAAGCATGGCCTGTCGCCCGGAACGCAAATGAAAGTCATTAAGAGACAACCCGAGCAAGTGGGAGGAAGCATAGTTTATCGGGAGACAGAGGTGGGCAGACTCACCGTCAGACAGGTCAATCCCGACTTTGCAACCGCAGAAATCGTCGAGGGAGATGGCGCAGTCTCCAACGATGACTGGGTTATTGAGATAGTCAAAAAGGGGACGCAATGACAATGACGCCAGCAGCCAAGGCGAGACTTCTTACCGGCCTGGTAGCGATTCTGGTCGGGGCCGTGGGTGGGTGCGCGTACACATGGCGTCCATATTGGTGGAACTTTTACGAGAGAGGTGTTTCCCGTGCTTCCGAGGAGCAGTTGAGCGAAGCGGCAGAGGATTTTGAGACCGCGATAGGGGAGCGGAAAGGGGCGACGGTTCCTCGGCCGAAGGATGCCCGCCGCGTCAGAACTTACGGAATGCACTTCATAGACGACTATTTCCCGCATAGGGAGCTTGGTGTTGCCTATTACCGGATGAAGCGTTTCGCCGACGCGGAAAGGGAGCTGTTGATCTCCCTCGACCAGACCCCTTCGGCGAAAGCCAGGGCGTATTTGAATCTCGTCCGGGGAGAGCTTCTTCGCCA
>JABMQX010000557.1 GCA_013203085.1 bacterium
AGTGGGCGCTGAGGACGAGCAAGAAATGCCATAGCCGTTCGCCGAAAAGGTACAGTTGGAAATCTCCGGCGCTGATGAGTCAAGGCATTGAACACCATAGAGGGCATTTTGCGCAATGACACAGCGGGTTACCGTGGCGGAGGACGGTTCCATTAGGATCCCGCAGGAAGCATTCCGTAGGATCTCGCAGTCGGTGATCGTCGGCGAGACGCCGGTGCACCTGATCCCATAATAGCCACCTGTGATTGTGAAGTCACGAAGGGTCGCGCTGCCATTCCCAACGACAGCCGCGACAGGGAAAGACTCGCTGATGCTCCTGATAGTCGTCTGCTCCGCTCCCGCACCGACGACATCCACCCCTTCCTTCAACACGACGTTCTCGTATTCTCCGGGCAGCACCTGCACAACGTCTCCCTCGCTGGCAGCGTCAATCGCCGATTGGATCGTCGCATATTCCTCCCCCGGTCCGACCAATATGATCTCTGTGCCAGCCCTGCCTGCCAGTGCGCAAAGCCACGGAAAAATGAGAAAAGCCATCGCATATCTCATACGTACATCTCCTCTCTCTCGCTTCAGACGAAGAACATTCCGCCACTCTTTTCCTCAAGGCGCTTCCCCCTGTCACCGAGCGCCACGCCCCTCCCTCTAAATGCTCGCCCACATTCCCACGAGATGATAACCCCATGAGACTGGGCGCTCAAGCAGTAATGTCTCAGTTACGGGAGGGATTTTTGGTGGGGTCTGGGTTACACGAGGTTATGAGAATTGTGGCTTGAAGATGAGTCTGTGAGGATCGAGGTGGGCATTCTCGGCGAGTTGGTCAATGGCGTGTTTGAAGCGGGATTGGAAATCGTGGCAGCGCTTTTTCAGGGTCAGCAGGACGGTCATGAGGATTTCACGGGTGCGGGCGCCGGCATCCGACTGGGAACCGAAGCTCACTTTCCTGGCGATGACCACGCAGCGTAGCCCTCGTTGCGCGAAGTTGTTGTCGTCTGGGGAATCACGATTGTCTGCGCAACGATACATCCGGTGGGCCTTTTCGCGAAAGACCTGTTGGATATTCTGTATCCCCGGATGACGGGCGCAATGGTCCACGCCCCTTTCCCTTCGTGTTTCCCCACCCGGAAGTCTATCAGCTCTCTGGAGCCATCCCCTCTTATCCCGTAGGCCACCAAGACGATTCTCTTTACCGAACAGGAGACTTCCTTGACCTTTATCACAATGCCGTCGAGAAACAGGTAGATGAAGTCGTCGTCCAGGGGGCGGTCGAAGAACTTTCTCACCTCCTCGTCGAGCTTCCTCGTTACCTTGGAGACATAGCTGACGAAAATCCGATACACTGTGCTTTGTGAAATCCAGTTGTTTGAGCACGGGTGTCCTCTCCTTTCTTCAACCTTATGGTTTCTGTCTCGTTTTTGAGAGGAGAATACACCCATCTCTTTTCCCTTACCCAGAAATCTATACACTTTTAATTACACTACCTAATGGGCCTGAAGGGCATAATTCTCTTGACGGCGTGGCGCTTCGGGTTGTAGGATATTGTCGGCATTGTGCTCGGATTCCACTGGGCACGTCTCACTTGAATCCGAGGCAAGAAGTTCAATAATCGTGCGACGCGGAGGAGATTCCGGGGGACTGCCCGGTCGCCAGTTTTCAACAACAACTGAAGCAGGAAGGAGCAAAAAGATGAAGAAGGTTGTCAGTCTGGTTGTGGGCGTCATTTTTGCCATGTGCGCTATGGTTTTGGCGCCGCGGGTTTGGTCCGCTCAGGAAAGCCTTGCCCGGCTCGTTCCCCAAGACGCCGCGTACTTTGACACGAGCGTAGGCTTAGACGAGATCTGGGCGAGCGTTGTTAAGTCCAACTTCTGGAAGCAACTTACATCGCTCAGATTCTGGGATGAAACCGGCGTGACGGCAGGGCTGGAGGAGTTCGCCACGGGGTTTTCGGAGGAGATTGGAGCTGAGTTGAGCACCGAGAACATCATGTCTCTCTTGGGCAAAGAGGTTGCGGTCGCCGTGTATGCCACGCCCGGAGAAACGCCGGGCATCAGCGGATACCTCCTGTGCCGGGGAAATCCCAAGTCAGTAGCGGAAGACTTCGTCCAAAAAACGTTCGGCGCAATGAAAAGAGCGGCCGAAGAGGCTGGTGAAGACGCGTTCAAGGATTCCGTGTACAAAGGGACAAAGATAACCTCCATCAAGAGCGATGAGATACCTGTGGAAATAGAATACGGTTTCGTCGGCGACGTATTCGCGCTCGGCGTGGGCACCACACCGCCTCAACTTAAGAAGATCGTTGACCTCGCCGGAGGCACAGGCGACTCCCTGGCGGATGATCCGAACTTCAAGAAGGTTGTGGCGGCCAGCAAGATGACCACTGGACGCTATGCCGGTACTTTCTACGTTGATCTGCCAAAGGTGGGACAGCTTTTCTCTGCGCTGGAGGGCGCAGTGCCGATGCCGATGGCAGCCGGATTTAGCGGAATGAAAGAGTCCTTGTCTATGCCGATAGTCATCGGAGGCACGGGGTACATTGACCGAGGAGAGGTGGTGCGTTTGGTGAGTTTGCCGACGGGGGAGACCTCGGACAAACTCATTGAATTGAGCTTGGGAACGCCTCCAGCCGCCGGCACAACCATCAACTATGTCCCAGCGAGTACCCTCGCCTATGCCGCGGCAAATAGCACGCCTGATTGGGAAAAGATGTGGCCGCTCCTGCTCGAGCAGTGGGAGAAGCAGGGCGCCGCGCCGGCGATGAACATGATTCTCGGTCAGATCGAAGGTGCTCTTGGCATAAAGACCGCGGAAGATGTGATTCCCTGGGTCGGGAACGAGTTCGCTGTTCTGTTTGCCGACATAGACACCAAGGCCGGCTTCCCGTACCCCAAGTTCGCTTTGATGGTCAAGATCAAGGACAAACCGAAGGCAAAGGCGTTTCTGCAAAAGTTCGGCGCGATCATAAAGGAACTCAGCGAGGAGACCGGTTTCAAATTCGAGAAGTCGCTCCACCAAGGCTATAGCCTCAATTCAGTGACAATCATGATGCCGATACCCATGCCGATCTCGCTCACACCGTGCTATGGGGTTGTGGACGATTTTCTCATCGTCGCAAGCAGCGCCGACCTCGTTAAGGAGATGATTGACACTTCCAAAGGGTCTGGAAAAAGCCTCGCCAGCGACCCGACATTCAAGGCGTTGAATATCCCCGCGAGGACCATCAGCAGCGGTTTCTGCAATTGGCGAGGATCTATGGAAGAAGTAAAAGCCGTGGCAGCATGGGTGGTACAATTCACTCAGGCACAGCCCGCGGGGGAATCGGTTAAGGCCGCAGTGGAGAATTACGTCGTGCCGATTGCGAATTGCCTGTCGGCTCTCGAATCGCTCGGCTTCTATCAAGTCAACCAGGGGAACATGTCCGCGCAAACTTACATCATGCGTGTCAAGGACCTGCCTGCTATGTAGGATGGAGGTGCACAGCGAATCAGCGTGAAGCGGCATAAGGCAACAGCGCCGGTTGTCTTGACAGACAGCGCTGGCAGTGGTAAATGAAAGATTAGATGCTGGAATGGCGGAATTGGCAGACGCGCTAGCTTGAGGGGCGAGTGGGTGAATAGCCCGTGGGGGTTCAAGTCCC
>JABMQX010000558.1 GCA_013203085.1 bacterium
ACAGGTGAAAACACTATTCGTTCCGTTGTGGGAATTGGAAGACAGACTCAAGCCTTTCTAAAGACCCTGGGGAGGAATCCCGTGGGGATGTCCTTCAAACTCGACGATGAAGCGAAGAGCAGGCTCAGCAAGGGCAACCTGGTCAAGGTTCCCGGAGGCGTCTATAGGCTCACTTTGGGACGGCTCCCAAAAGGTATCTGCCATTCGATCGAGAAGCTTCTCGACATCGGTCATATATACTGGATGGGGTTTGCCAAAGGGGGGCAGTTCTTTGGCAGCACTGTCATCGTGATGCGCAAGGAAACTGAGCTGAAAAACCAAAGTGTCGTCGAGGCATTTGTGAACCAGGCGGCGGTCGCCCTGCAGCACAGGCGAGCCGAGGAAGAAAGCAAGACCCTTGCACGCCTGGGGACGCGTCTTGCTGCCGCTTCTTCCGTGGAAAGCATGATAGCCGTCGTTCGTGAAGAGACCGATCGCCTACTGGGATGGGAAGCGCACTTTTTCGCTGTACGCCGTCCGGGAGAGGATATTTTCCACGTCGTTTCCTTCGTTGACACTGGAAAGGGAAAGAAGAAAACTTACCGCAAGGAGGACTGGCCCCCCAGCAGGTTGAGTCCCCCGGTACGGCTTGTGCTCGAAGGACAACCTGTCCTCACCAACCGGACGCCCGGGGACCCCACGCCCGTTCTAAGTCCCTTTGGAAACGAAGATCGCCTTTCGGCCAGCCTCATGCACGTGCCGGTGCGAAGCGGGGACAACGTCATAGGCATCCTATCCGCCCAATCCTACACCTATGGGCGATACGACGAGGCCGATCTACAGACGCTCCAGCGAATCGCCGACGCCATCGCGCCGGCGCTCGAACGGGCCTACACCGAGGAGGCGCTGCGGGAAAGCGAGGGATTCAGTTCCGGCCTGTTGAACAGTTCTCCCAACCCGATAATCGTCATCAATCCCGACACCTCCGTAAGGTATGTGAATCTTGCGCTGGAGAGACTGACCGGTTTTTCTTCCGGAGAGCTTATCGGCAGGAAAACCCCATATCCCTGGTGGACGAAAGAGACAGCCGAGAAGACCGGTAAAGACCTTGACGAAGCCATGCGCAAAGGAGCGCAGAATCTTGAAGAGCTTTTTCAGAAGAAGGGTGGGGAACTATTCTGGGTTGAGATAACCTCCACGCCAGTAATAAAAGGCGGGGAACTCAAGTATTACCTGTCGAACTGGGTTGACATCACCTGGCGAAAGAGGGCCGAGGAAGAGAAAGAGCGTCTCCGGGAGCAACTGGCGCACGCACAGAAGATAGAGGCTATGGGCACGCTCGCTGGAGGAATCGCCCACGAGTTCAACAATATAAACGCCATCATCATCGGATACATTGATTTGGTCTTGCGGAGAGAAGAGCTTTCAAGCTCGGCCCGGCGGAATCTGGACGTTGCTCGCACCTCGGCGGTTCGCGGAGCAGACCTGACCAAGAGCCTGGTGGGGTTCTCCAAGATGGACGTAGGAGAGAGGAAACCCGTCAGGCTGCGAGATGTTGTGGATGCGATCCTAAAGGTGACCGAAAACGAGTTTACCAGCGAGGGGATAGAGCTGACCGTGAGACATTCAACGAAGGCGCCGCCGGTCATGGGGAACGAGAACCTCCTGTCGCATGTGGTGATGAACCTCCTCATAAATGCCCGGCACGCCGTGCTCGAATCAGAAGAGAAGAAGCTGACCGTTGAAACCGGCCTCAAGAGCGGAAAAGCTTTCATCCGAGTTGAGGATACGGGGCATGGGATACCGAAGGAGGACATTCCCAAGGTCTTCGATCCCTTCTTCACGACGAAAGGGGCACTCGTGAGCGGGAAGGTTTATGACGGAAAAGCTCATGGCACGGGTCTCGGGTTAAGCGTTTGCCACAGCATCATCGAGGGGCACGGAGGGAAGATCAAGGTCACCAGCAAGGTTGGAGAGGGCACAACTTTCACCGTCTATCTGCCTTCCATTTCGAAGAGTGAAGAGCTGCGAGGGCGAGCTGAAAGGGACCGAAAGGAAGGGGTCTCACGCATCATGGTGGTGGACGACGACAAGAACATCACTGAACTTCTGGTGGACATATTGAATCATGCCGGATATGCGGCTGACGGCTTCACAAATCCCATAAAAGCTCTCGAAGCCCTTCTCCACGAGGAATACTCTCTGGCTTTTATTGACCTCCAGATGCCGGAGATGGCCGGCGAGAATTTCGTTAAGAAGATCAATGATTTTCCGCCTGAGAAAAGGCCGCTGAAAGTGATTTTGACCGGCAGCCCCAATGGTACGCTGGAGGATCCCAGCGCCTTGGATATTCTTGCAACCATTCACAAACCCTTCTCCAACCAGCGGATCCTCGATATCGTCAAGGAGGGTCTTGCCGTACAGTAAATCCCACTGCGATGATGTCAGGAGTGCGGATTGCGGAGTGGCGATTGCGGGGTCCGAAATGGGTTCAATCCGTGTGAAT
>JABMQX010000559.1 GCA_013203085.1 bacterium
CCTTCCTGGTGCGTGATGAAGATATTCACCCGGGAGTTTTCCAGTTGTTTTTCGGCGTCGGCTTTCGCTTCGAGGATCGTATCTATCAGCCTGGCGATGTAGGGAGCGGGCACCGGGGTAATAATTCCGATGACAAGTTGAGGAACGGGAGGAACGGACTCCAGCAACAAAGTCCGAATTTTGATTCCGGCTTTGGCATATTCATCTCGCAAAATGTAAATGGCTTTCTCGATGAACCGGGCGGGGGGACCACCCCGGCTGTCCACTTCGATAAAACCCGCCATTCCTGGCACCTCCTTCAACGAAGACTGGCAATGCTGTTGCTGTCCCGCGACACAGAAGGAGCAAGCCCGCGGGAAAGAGTTTTCCGTCCGCATGTCTGAGACAGGATAAAGTATTTGAGCCATCTTGTCCAGAGGCGGCGCAAGGCCCCGCTGAAAAGCACCAGCAGCTCGTGCACGTGGCGAAAACGAAGGAGAGAATCGTCAGACGCCGCTATCCACAGGCGTCGTGCAGCGAGGAGAGCATTTCACTCCTTGGGGAGATCCGTCAAGAGGGCGACGGAGTAAGCGGCAATAGCCTCTCCTTTCCCAATGGAGCCGATTCCCTCGGGGCTTTTGGCTTTAATGTTGACTCTCTCAATGTGGATACCGGCGGTGGCAGCGATCGTTTCCCTCATTCGATCAAAGAAGGGGCTGAGCCGGGGCCGCTGGGCGATGATGACTGAATCAATGTTCTCGATTTCCTTCCCATTGCGGCGTAGGAGGGCAGCGACCGCTCGCAGGAAATTCGTGCTGGCTTCGTCCTTGTAGGCATCGTCTCGACTGGGGAAGTGGAGTCCGATATCGCCCAGGGCAGCGGCGCCGAGGAGAGCGTCGCAAACGGAGTGGATGAGAACGTCGGCGTCGGAATGGCCCAACAGGCCCTTCTCGTGCTCAATCTCGATGCCGCCGAGGACCAGTTTGCGTCCGGCGGTGAGTGGATGAATATCATAGCCGATTCCGATCCTCAAAGGCCTCGACCCTTCCTACTTGAGTTCCGCGAAGATCATTCTCCCGGCAGGTTTCTGGAGAACGCTGGTGACGGAGACGACGAGTTTCTGCCCGATTTTGTCTTTGCCGTTGTTGATGACGACCATGGTGCCGTCGTCGAGATAGGCAACCCCTTGGCCAGGCTCTTTCCCCTCCCGAACGACGCGAATGGTCATAAGCTCACCGGGGAGTATTACGGGCTTCAGGGAGTTCGCCAGATCGTTGATGTTGAGAACGCTAACCTGTTGAAACTCGGCGAGCTTGTTCAAGTTGTAATCGTTGGTGAATACCTTGGCGTCGAGTTTTTTTGCCAGTTTGACAAGTTTGCCGTCAACATCCCGCGATTCAGGAAAATCGCTTTCGCTGATCACCACTTCAACATTGGGGTCTTTCTGTATTCGGTTGAGCATGTCCAAGCCTCTGCGGCCACGGGCCCTTTTCAGTGGATCTGAAGAATCGGCAATCGCCTGGAGTTCCTTGAGCACGAATCGCGGGATGATCAGTTGCTCGTCTACAAAGCCGGTGGAGCAGATATCGGCAAGCCTTCCATCAATGATGACGCTGGTGTCAACGACGACCTGATGAGGGGCTTTTGTCTCCGAACGGACCTGATCCGCGGGGGCAAACAAGCTGAGTTGGCTGGCGCCGCGGTTGGCCACGACGACGCCGAGGTAGGTGAACAAAATCAGGGAGATGCCCCATGCCCAGTTGATAAACGTGGGGGCCACCTTTTGGGCCTGCTCTTCTGTGCCTCCCCATGTCGCGTTCGGCAATCCGCTGAGGATAGCCTTAACCAGGAACGACATGATCACGCCAATGACCAAACCGATCATCATAACCGAAAAGCTCTTCACCGAAAACTTCTCGGCCCCGGCTTGCAAAGCGAGAATTGCACCGGCGAGAAGGACACCAATGATGATGACGATCCCTGTGCGGAGTTCCAACCCTGAGCGACTGAGGATGACAGACGCGATTGCGGCAAGAAAAATGGCCGTCGCGGCCCGGATAAGATACCTCTTCATTTAGAACGCTCCTATGTTTTGAGTATAAACCGTTAAGTATCCGCAGCAAAAAGCCGCGCCCCCTCACCCCTCATTTGGGCGAGGCGTTGCTTCCCCGATCGGAGAAACTGCGCCAAATGAATTCTGAATTATTCTGCGAATCGCCGTATTGTTACGATGAACGAAATAGCCGGCAAATCGCCAAGAGATTAGCTGAATTCTCACCTATGCTTTTATTCTATCATAAAACCTCAACTTTGCCTATCAGGGTTGCCCTCCGGGGCTCTCCAGCTTGGCGGCCTTCACGGACAATTTTCTCCCGGCCTTCGAGAGGCGCAAGTTCCACGCCCCACTCCGGATACGTCCGAGCGTCCTGCGCCTATACTCCCGCCCACCTTTCACCTGACCCAGACCACAGGCCCCCCAGAGCTTTCTTCTTCCCCCTTCTTTTTCCTGGCGAGGTCCTTCTCGGGATGAAGATTCATTGGGATGCCGTGTTCTCCCATGAACGTGAGAAGATTGTCGAACTTTTCGTACCATGTCGGGTCGGTGATGAACTTTCCGAGCCCCCCTTTGGCATCTCTGATATTGGCGAGAATCGGAGCGATGTTGCGTATGACGCGTCGGACGTCGCCAACTGCCGTTCTCAGTTCGTCAACGGTCTTCGTTATCGAGCCGTCTTCCCGGGTCAGACGCTCAAGGTTCTCAATGAAATCAGAAGAAGATGTAACTGTTTCATCGAGGTGCACGATGAGGCTGCCTATTTGTCGGCGGTTATCTTTCAGGAGGCTCTCGACTTCAGCGGTAACTGTCTTCACAGCGCCTCCGATATCGTTGACAAAATCAGGAACGGTTTGGCCGACGAGGTCGCTTAAACCGGCGGCAGTTTTGGTCAAAGGCCCCTCCTCGCCGGTCAACTTCTCAAGGTTATCCACGACTTTCTGGGCAGACTCCGCCAAATTGAGGATAGGCTCAGGGAGAGCAACGGTACCGCTTCCGCCGAGGACAGCGTTGCCGGTTTTGGGCCACTCAGGCTCGGTGCGGGGCCCCGGCTCAATCTGAACGGCCATATCCCCCAACAAACTGACGGCGACGATCTTAACCTTGTCTCCCCTCCGGAGAGTTGTAGTGTCATTCAGGGCCAAGATCACTTTCACCTTATCCAGCGGTATATGGGGCATGTCTTCGACCGGCTCTCCGTAGCCGATCATTCTGCTCACCATTCCACACTGCACGCCCGCGTAGTTAACGGGGGCTTCCTCGTTCAACCCCCCAACATCGTCGAAAAGGACGATGACTTCGTAGATGTTCCGAGTGGACATACCGCCGAACTTAAGTATCATGAACGCGATGGCCGCAAGACCTGCCAGGACAAAGAGGCCAAGATAAAAATCAAGACTTTTCTTTTTCATGCTGATTCCCTCCAATCTCGGGATTGCGAGCCACTGGTGATCGGCCCTTCGACGTTGCCCTGAATGAACTGCTGAACGATGGGATTCGGGGAGCTTTTGATCTGCGAGGTTGTTCCCAGTTCAATGATTTTCCCGCCGTAAAGCATGGCGATCCGGTCCGCGATCTTGTAAGCACTGTTCATGTCATGGGTGACGGCAATGGAGGTGACGGACAGCTTCTTTCTGAGCGATATGATCAGCTCGTTGATAGCATCGGCCATGATGGGGTCAAGGCCGGTGGTTGGCTCGTCATAAAGGACAATCCTCGGGTCAAAGGCGATAGCCCTCGCGAGGGCAACCCTCTTCTTCATCCCACCGCTCAACTCGGAAGGCATTCTGTTTTGCACGCCTTCCATCTCCACTATCTCCAAACATCTCGCCACTTTGTCTTCGATCTCCCGCCTGTTCATCTTGGTGTGTTCCGTCAATCCGAAAGCGACGTTTTCGGCGACTGTAAGCGAGTCGAACAAAGCGGAACCCTGAAACAGAACGCCGAAGAGCCTCCGGACCTTATTGAGCTGTTTCTCCCTCAGCCGTGCTATGTCCTGCCCTTTTACGAGGACGCGGCCGGAGTCGGGCCTGAGGAGGCCGATGATGTGCTTGAGCAAGACGCTTTTCCCGCAGCCGCTCCTGCCGATGACCACGAGGGTTTCCCCTTCGCGGACATGGAGAGAAAGCTTGTCCAGAACGAGGTTTCCGTCGAAGCTTTTGGTCAAATCCTCAACTTCTATCACGATAAGTCTCTCCGGTGGTCAATCGTTTCTCCTGAAAAAGAGAAGTTGTTCAATAGAGCAAGAGCATGTCGAGGAAAAAGTCAACGATCAATATGGCAATACATGAGATGACTACCGTCTGCGTGGCGGCTCTTCCAACTCCTTTGGCGCCGCCCTCGGCTGTAAAGCCACGGCGACAAGCCACGATGACGATGATGGCGCCGAAAACTACCGATTTTATGAGGCCGGTTCTGACATCCTCCGGATTGGTCCAGCGATACATGTTGTTCAGGAAAAACGTTGCGTTCACTTTTTTCAGAGGCACAGCCACCAGATAGGCGCCGAGGATCCCGATGGAGGTCGCAAAGGCTGTCAGAAGAGGGACCATGACCAGACCGGAGATGAATCTCGGGACAACAAGATACCTTGTGGGGCTGGTTGCCATGGCACGAAGGGCGTCAATTTGTTCCGTGACTTTCATAGTGCCCAGCTCTGCTGCCATGGCGGCGCCTACTCTCCCCGAAAGGACGATGGCAGTGATCACCGGCCCCAGCTCGTTGGTCATGGAGAGGGAAACGAGGGGCCCTGTCGCGGACTCCATTGATATTTTGTGCAGGACGTAGTAGCTCTGGGCAGCGAGGACCATCCCGACGAACGCTCCCGTCACCAAGACTACGGGGAGGGACATAACGCCCATGCTGAACATCTGCGAGGAGATATGCCGCCACTTTGGGGGCGAGGTCAGCGAGAGGAACAGAGTCGAGAAAAAGAGCTTCGTCGTCTCCGCCAGGTCAACGAGGAAAAGGCTGAGTTTTGTGCCGATGCGTGTCGCTATGTTTGTCATTGTCAAGAGGTTTGTTGGTAAGGAGTCGCAGCGTCTTGACCGGTGTGCGTTCCCTTCCCGTGCGGAGCGGAAAAAGGCTCAGAAACAGCCCTGAGCCTCAACGCGAGGTCTCCCCTTCGGCGAGAGGTTCGTTTCCACCTGCCATTCCTGTAACTTCGGCCTTCACCTGACGCGATTTCGTGCAGGGACACACGGCCATACTCTACGACCCTGACGAGAGATGCGAAGCCGAGACGAAACAGCGGCTACCGGAAGATGAGCTTATCATCCTTTTTATCAACGGTGAGGACTTTTCCCTGGGGCAACTGTTCCTTGAGAATCTCCTCGGCAAGGGGGTCCTCGAGGTACCTCTCTATTGCACGTCTCAGCGGTCTGGCGCCGAATCTCTCGTCAAAGCCCATGTCAATCAATAACTCCTTGGCCCCTTGGGTCAAAGCGAGCTTGACACCTTGTTTCTCGAGCCGCTCTTGAACTTTCCGAACCTCGATGTCAATAATCTTGAAAAGGTCATCCTTGCCGAGGGAGCGGAAGACCATGATATCGTCCACCCTATTGAGGAATTCGGGACGGAAGATTCTCTTCACTTCGGCGAGGATCTTGTCCTTCATTTTCTCATAATTCTCTCCGGGGGAGGAAGCGCCGAACCCAACAGATGCTCCCTTCTTGAGCGCCTCTGACCCGACGTTGGAGGTCATGATAACGATGGTATTTCGGAAATCTACGACCCGCCCGAAGTTGTCGGTGAGCTTTCCCTCCTCGAGCACCTGGAGGAGAATGTGCGTGACATCGGGGTGAGCTTTCTCGATTTCGTCGAAAAGGATGACGGAATAGGGCCGCCTCCTAACTTGCTCGGTGAGTTGGCCGCCTTCTTCGTAACCCACGTATCCGGGCGGGGAGCCGACGAGCCTCGAGGAGGAGAACTTCTCCATGTACTCCGACATGTCGAGCTGGATGATTGCTTCTTCCTCTCCGAACATGAACTCGGCAAGGGCTTTACCGAGGAGAGTCTTGCCGACGCCGGTGGGACCGAGGAACACGAAGGAGCCGATGGGACGGCGAGGGTCCTTCATGTCCGCTCTCGACCTTCTCAGCGCTTTCGAGACCGCCTTGACAGCCTCATCCTGTCCGACGACTCGCTTGTGGAGTTCCTCCTCCATACGAAGAAGCTTTTCGGCCTCCTTCTCCTCCAGCTTCGACAAAGGGACGCCGGTCCATTTGGAAACGAGATAAGCGATGTCTTCCTCGCTCACCTCCACCCTTTGTTCCTGTTTATTCTCTTTCCAATCCGTGAGCATGTCGTCGTAAGTGGCTTTCAGCTCTTTTTCCCTGTCTCTGAGGCGAGCAGCCTTTTCATATTCCTGATTGGCGATTGCCAGCTCTTTCTCTTTCCGTGCCATGTCGATTTGCTCTTCGAGCTTTTTCAGGTCCGGGGGACGAGTCATGACGGATATGCGGGCCCGCGCGCCCGCCTCGTCAATGAGGTCAATTGCTTTGTCCGGCAAGTTTCTACCGGAGACATATCTCGCCGAATGGCTCGCAGCGGAGACGAGAGCGGTATCCGAGATGCGGACGTGGTGATGCTCTTCGTATCTGTCCCGCAGCCCCTTGAGGATTTCGATTGTCTCTTCGACGGTCGGCTCATTGACCATAATGGTTTGGAACCGCCTCTCGAGAGCCGAATCCTTCTCGATGTACTTCCGATATTCGTCAACGGTGGTCGCCCCGATGCACTGTAGCTCGCCCCGGGCTAATCCGGGCTTCAGGATATTGGAGGCGTCTATGGCGCCTTCCGCTGCGCCGGCGCCCACGATGGTGTGCAGCTCGTCTATGAACAGGAGAACGTCGCGGGTTTTCCGAATCTCGTCCAAGACGGCCTTGATTCTCTCCTCGAACTGACCTCGGTATTTCGTTCCGGCGACCATGAGAGCGAGATCGAGGGTAATCAACTTCTTTTTGGCAAGCAGCTCAGGAATGTCCCCTGCAACGATTTTCTGCGCGAGCCCTTCCACGATAGCGGTCTTTCCTATCCCGGCATCGCCGAGAAGAACGGGGTTGTTTTTCCTTCTACGGCAGAGAACCTGGATCACTCTCTCTATCTCGTCCTTTCTCCCGATGACTGGGTCGAGTTTTCCCTCCGCGGCAAGCTCGGTCAAATCCCGCCCAAATGCGCGAAGAGCGGGAAACTTAGTGGAGGCGCCTCTTCCAGCGGCGGGGCGGGCGAGCCCCATTGGCGCGGTGAAACCGGAAAGAATCTCGAGGATCTCCTTTCTGGCCTTATCGAGGTCCACGTCGAGGTTTTGCAGGACCCTCGCGGCTACGCCATCCTTCTGCTTGAGGAGGCCGAGGAGAATGTGCTCCGTCCCGACGTAGTTGTGTTTCAACCGCTGGGCTTCTTCCCAGGCGCTTTCGTAAACCTTCTCCGCGCGAGGGGTATTGGTGGGCTTACCGACATTCTTGGTTGGGGCGCCGGAGCCGACCATTTTCTCGACCTCCACTTGGACGATATCGAAATCGAGGCTGAGCCTCTTGAGCACATCCACGGCTACGCCCTGCCCAAGCTTGATCAAACCGAGCAAGATGTGCTCCGTGCCGACGTAATTGTGCCCGAGCCTCTGCGCTTCTTTTTCTGCAAGCCTCTTGACCTGTTTGGCTCTGTTGGTAAACTTGTCCCACATCGCGTATCTTTCAAACCTCCTACGGAATTGACCGAGTCACAAGCTGGCACCCGTGAAAGGCACCTTCGTCGCACAATATCGGATACAACGTTTGAGATCGGCTCTTACTGCTTGTTTTTCCCCAACCTGCTACGAAGCAAGTTTCCCCTCTCGATGTCTCTGCTCACCGCATCCAGCTTCCTGCCGTTGATCCTCTGAAGGTGGGCTGGCTGGGTGAGGATGAAAAGCTCATTTATTTCCTGTCGGTCGAGCTGTCGAATCACCTCCAGATCAACTCCCATCCTCAGCGTTGACAACAGTTCGATGCTCTCCCTGGAAGTGATAACGTGCGCGTTGGTGAGAATACCGTAAGCCCTGCACACCTTGTCATAGAGGACATCTGCATCGGCCTTGAGAAGGGCCTTTCGGGCGTTTTTCTCGGTCTCTATGACTTGGAGGACAACTTTTTCCAGTATGGCTGTGATTTCCTCCTCGCTCTTGCCCAGAGTTTCCTGGTTGGATATCTGAAAGAGATTCCCGAAGGCTTCCGTCCCCTCGCCATAAAGTCCCCGGACAGCAAGGTGGAGTTTGGCGACGGCTTGCAGGACCTGGTCTATCCGTTTGCTCAGTATCAAGCCCGGGAGATGGAGCATCGCGGAAACGCGTATCCCCGTCCCGACATTCGTCGGGCAAGCTGTGAGGTAGCCAATCTCCGGAGAGAAGGCAAAGCCGAGCTTCGCTTCGAGCCGGTTGTCAATATCGCTTATTATCTCCCAGCATTTCGCCAGGCGTAGCCCCGGGAGGAGCGCCTGCATCCTGATGTGGTCTTCCTCATTGATCATGATGGTGACCACTTCTTTCGAGTCAATCAC
>JABMQX010000560.1 GCA_013203085.1 bacterium
CCACAGCCCTTGCGGATCGCGTGTTTCATGCCCGGCTCGTCACCAATGAGCATGACTTTAGGCGTTCTGGGAAAGGCTTTGCAGTACACATCAATGATAGCCAGGCGCGTGTCCAGGCTTGGAAGGTCCACACCTGTGCCGCTCATGTGCCATTCACCCCAAAGTCCCACTGAGCCTATGTCCACGAGGTCCAGGTCGGGATGACCATCGTACCGTCTCCCGAGCTCCTTGATCAGCCTGAAATGAGCTTGTTGGAAGATCGGGTCATCCATGTCAGGGAGCCAGTGCTTTGTTCCATTTCTCCGGTATTCGAAGCCCTTACAGCCCTAATCCTTCAGCCACTGTGGAACGTACATGTAATCACGTCTGGTGCCAGCGCACATTATGCGGAAGGCCAGTCTCTGTCCGGCTTTCCTTGCGCGGGCCAAGAGTCCATCGAATTTCGCAAGGACGATCCGTCCCTCGACGGGTTCTATCTCGCTCCAATAGAAGCGGAAATAGGCTGATGTGCTGGGCAGACCCTCCAGATTCTTATCCTCATCAGCAAAGTGGTGGAAGGTTTGCCAGCCCATGCCGGGGTTTGCCAGTAGCTCACTGGTCTGTTTCGGCATTACTTTCACTTTGCCTTCTTGTACGGCCCCAGTTACGCAGCAGTGCAATGCTGTCAACATGAGGATTGTTGCTTTCATTGAAGTACCTTCCTTTGAATTGTTCTGCCCTCCTAATCAAAACGCAATTGCAAATCAGATCAAGAGGGAGCTGGGCAAATTCATGGATTTCCAAGTGGGATCTTCTCCCAGGTATCGCCAGTTGTAGGACCCGTGGCCGCAATGGCTCCACGTCTCCCCTCCTTGGCATTTAATTAGTTCGGTTGCACTGGGACACATTTGGAGGGGGATTGACGCGTCTGCACCGTCCCGATATTAGGCTCTCTGTCATTATTTATGCCGAAAGTCACTAAGCTTTGGCCGAAACCAACGGGATTGTCAATAAAGGTTCTCGCCGTTTAGAGATTTCAGAAGAAGTACAGGTGGCCTTTCGGGCACCTTGGCATGCGTTGCAGCCAGAAGAGGCGGGGAAAGAGACCCGAAATTGTGCGCACGTTTAGTTCCGGAAATCGCGGATTCGGCTCACAACCCTTGTTAGTCTGATGAAGTGACGGACGGTCCGTTTGCAGCGGCAGGGAATTCGCAACGTTGCCGTGGAAGAAGCAGGGGCGCTGAGGGGCAAAGGCTTTGGACATCGAGCCTGAGAAATTGGAAGCCCGCTCAGGAGGCATTGATTGAGATGCTCGCTTTGTCGCAGGTTGTCCAGAGGACCCTTTCAGCGGTCGATGGTGTTCGAAGGACAACGCACCGCCGTGATGTGTAGAATGTGCAAATGCAGTTCGACCAGGGCGAGTGCCAGAGTGTCCGCCCCGGTGATGCTCTCGTAATGGTTGGCTTTCAAGCTTGCTCGGGGCAGGGGACTGCCATGCCAGAATCTCTCGACCCCCTCGTTGCCCAGCTTGCGAGCGAAGTCCATGTAGACGGGACGAGATGTCGATCGCCAGGCGGCCAAAGCCAGGCTGATGACGTGCCCGAAGGTCATTGGCCAGGCGTCTATGTTCTCGGCCGGCATCGAATTCAAATAGACATCGGCGGCGGCCGTGATCAGCTCCCGGTATCCGATTTTGCCGCTATTCTCATATCGTGAGACGCACATCATCGCCACCTGTGCGGTTGTATAACTTCCGTATCCTGCCCGCCAGAGTGGCGTGTAACCAGCTACCTGTTTGCCTGTTTCCTTGTCGAGCGCTGTCACAAATCCACCCGTGCCCTTGAGATCGTGCGGCAATCGACAGAAGATTTCGTCCTCCCGAGCGACGAACGCTCTGAGGCGCGAGGCCAGTGGCTCCGGAACAAGCAGAGCAGCAGCGTGACAGTCGTTTGCCAGAGAAAGCGTCAGGGCGGGGAAAGCGTGAGGTCGGCCGGAATACTGTTCGATCAGCCCTGTCCTGGGATGGCGCTTTTTCTCGAATCTCCCCAAGACTGTCTCGATCGCTCTCAGCATCGTCCGGTTCTTCGTGTGCTCATAAGCGACCGCCCACGTACGGATATAGAATCCTGCATGGCGAGGAAAATCCATGCCATCCCTGGGCGCATGCCTCCAGTAGGCCGTGTGGCGGTCGAAGGCCCCTGTCTCCTGGTTGGCAATCTGGTGCTCCCACAGGCCGAGTGCGAACCGCTCGCTCGGTTCGCGGGCGAGTTCGAAGCAGCGGTCCCACAGCATCCACGGACGCGAGAACTCATGTTTCGCCTCGGCCGAGGTGCTGTGTTGGCCAGGCATAGGCTTGTCGGTGAACACGTTCCACGACATGTGCTCGCCCCGGGGCAAAAGGTGAGTAGTCGGAGAAGGGGCATTGTGTAGAAACCATCGTAGTTCCGTGTCAGCGGCGTCGCGGTAACCCGATTTGCCAGAGAGTCCGCTGAGAACGTAAAGGAGGCGCAAGAAATTCTGATCGTGATGTAAATTGGCGCCGACCAGCGGACGCGGGATGATGCCCACCCGATCGCTCTCACGCACTCCCTCTGGTGCTGGCGGACGGTCTGCAAGCGGAGCCAGCGTGCTGCGATCCAAGGCGCTGAGGAACAGGCCGGTGTTCTCTGGTCCGTGAACATCCCGGCCATGGCGTAGCATGGCGTCCGCGTAACGATAGGCTACGCCCAGGAAGGGAGAGGAAGGAACCTCCGCGCCAAAGCACCGCAGTATGAGGAACGGAAGGAATAGGAAAAGGACAGGAATTCGCTTCTTGTACGACGGGCTCATGTTGAGCGAGTTCGGCAGGTTTCCGTGTTCAAAACGCTCAGTCATTTCCCCATTCCTAAGAATCACCATCAGCGGTCGATTGTGTTGGACGGTATCGTCACAGTCAATCCATGGGTAATCGCGTGAACTTCGAGCAGCGCGAGCGCAAGCGAATCGGCGCCTGTGATGGTCTCGTAGTGTCCCGTTTTGAAACTGGCTCGCGGCAGTGGTTTATCCTGCCAGAACATGTGCACGGCCATGCGCCCCAGTTTACAAGCCTGTTCAAGATAAGCTCTTCGCTTAGTCCAGCGGTACGCGGCGAGCTCCGTGCTGATGGCATGCGCGAAAGCCATGGGCCATACGTCAACGTCTTCCTCCGGCACCGAGTTCAGATAAGCATCCGCCGTCGCAATAACAGCGTCCCGGTAGCCTTCCTTGCCATTCTGTTCGTGGCGCGCCAGGCAAAACATGGCATAGGAGGCAACTGTTCCCGAGCCGTAGCTTGCCTCCCACATAGGCCTGCGGGCGGCGATTGGTTTCCTCTGCAACTCCGCAAGGACCAGCTCATCTTCTTTGTCCGCAAAGGCGCGTAGTCGGGAAGCCAGAGGCTCGGGCACCATCGTTGCGGCAATATGGCAGTCGAGGGGTCCAAGTGTAGTGACCATAGAGCCATCCTTCTGAACTCGCTTCCGCTCAAAACGCCGGAGAATTACCTCGATCGCGCGCAGGAAGGACTCGTCTTTGGTGGATTTGTAGGCGTAGCACCACGTGCCGATATAGAATCCCCCGTGCCGGGGAAAGTCCTTACCATCCAAAGGGCCGTGCTTAAAATATGGCGCATGACGGTCGAATCCCCCGGTCTTGTGGTTGGCGATCTGGTGCTCCCATAGTCCCAGAGCAAAACGCCGACTGGCCTCAGGGGCGAGCATGAAACAGCGATCCCAAAGCACCCATGGTCTCGCAAACTCGTGCACAGCCACGCTTGTTCCAGAGATGGGCTCGTCGAGCATCACATCCCACGACATGTGCTCACCCCACGGCAACAAGTCGGTCGTGGGCGAGAGAGTGTTATTCAGAAACCAAGCAAGCTCTTCGTCTGCAACCTTACGATAGCGGGGGTCACCGGTGATGTCGCTGAGCGTGTACAACACACGTAAAAGGTTTTGGTCGAGTTGGGGATTGGCGCCGGTCAGAGCTGCCCACGGCCTGCCCGGTCGGTCTTCTCGTCGGATGCCTCCGGGCGGTGCCGGTCGAACACTGAGCGGCCCGAGGGTCATTCGATCGAGCGCGCTTAGGAGCAACCCGCTTTTTTTTGGCCCGTACGAGTCTCGCCCTCGCTCAATCATGGTGTCTGCGTAGTGTCGGACAACGTCCAAGAAGCTCGAGGGAGTCTCGGCGGCAGTAGCCGCGTTGGCGGTGGACGCTGTAAGGAAGAAAGAGAAAAACATTTTTTGAAGCAACCGATGACAGTTGAGCACGACTCGATGTCTCCGCTGGCGGTGTCTTTCATTCGATTGGGATAGACCAGGCTTTTCAAAGAATGAATTATAGTGTAGTAACTCTGACGGATCCGTCAACGAATTTCCTTGACCTCCACGCCTTCGATGGTGACGACCGGGTGGGAGCAGTTGAGTGCGTCTTCGAGATAGTCCCGCTCGTAGAACCGCAGGCCGCTCCCGCCGTGACCCTGCCCCGTGACGATATCGATGTCACCATCTCCGTTCCAATCGACTGCATCGGCGCCCGAGATCATTTGTGGCGCCCATGCCTGAAGGATATTCACTCCCTCGGCGGATGCGAATCGAGGCTCGGCGTTCGGCTCGCCCGATCCGATGTTCCGGTAAAGCCTGATGCTGTTCTCAAAATGACAGCCGATGAAATCCGCTTTGCCGTCCTCATCCCAGTCTACGAAAGAGCCAAGGTTGGGCCTGACATAGTTCACGGTCAGGCCGCTGAACATGATGAGTCTGGCCGCCTCAAGGACGGGTCTGTCAGCAAATCCCACGTTCCGGTGAAGGTGGTACCCCTTCTCGTCTGCAAACACGACGTCCTTCTGGCCATCGTTGTTCCAATCGCACACTAACACGCTTGAGCGACCACTGCCCTGAATCGGTTTGCCGTCCACGCTCACTTTTTGGCCAGCGCTCAGCTCCGAGGTACCCCTTTTCAGGAAGAGTGTCAACGTGGCGTTACCGTCAGCAACCAGCAGGTCTTGCTCGCCGTCGCCGTTCCAATGACAGATGTCGAAGCGAGCGTGCCCTCCGCTCGCGGCGACGCTGAGCGGCTTGCCGTCCGCCAACAACTTCTCACCGGTCGCAAATAGTGGGAACAAACTGCCGGTCTCGTTTCGAAAATACCAGATAAACCCGTCGGTGTCGCCCGCGAGAAGGTCGGTTTTGCTGTCCCTATCCCAGTCCACTGCGCGGACACTGTTCTGGCGCACCGCGTCGCAAATCTGGAACTGTTTGGTATGGGGAGAACCGTCAGCTACCCTTTCAAACCGAGGGGAAGTCGCTGTGCCGACGTTTTTGTACAAGCCGCCGTAGTCCCTTGGCAGGCTGGCCTCGGACAACTCGCTCCGTTCCCAAAACCGACCCACCACGAAATCCAGCAGCTCATCGCCGTCGAAGTCCGCGACCTTGATGCCGGAATGTGCATCTCCAATCAAGTACTTCCCGCCGTAGGCTATAACAGTGCCACGATCAAACTCCGGCCTGGTGCGCGTGCCGATGTTCTTGAACCAGTAAACAGCACCGGGTTGGGTGCCGGCGAATAGGTCTATGTCGCCGTCTCCATCTATGTCCGCGCAATCGAAACGAGGGTTAAGCAGAACAAGGTCACTGCCGCCAGCCTGCAAGGGGACCGCACCGGCCAGTCGCGGTAATCCCTGCGCATCTTGTCCCAGATTGCGGTAGAGATAGCAGTGATTGTTACTGCCTACGAGCACATCGGTCCTGTTGTCGCCATCTCCGTCCCAATCTTTGACGAACGTGATCGACGGGAACCAGCCGCCGGCCTGGCCTCCGCCCGCGAGAGGAACGCCTGATGCTGTCCGGAGCGGGCCGACCCTGGTGAAGGAAAGTTGGCCATGATGCACACGGGTCGTGTTCCTGAAAAAAATAATCCTGCCCCTATCTGGGCCGTCCATAAAACTGGGGAAAAAGTCCTGGTCTCCGTCGCCATCCCAGTCGTTGAATGTTACGGTTACCCAGCTCCGGTTTGATCGGCTGTTCCTCGGCAGAGTGAAAAGATTACCGCCGGAGGTGAGGCGGCCCCGATCCACCAAACGATTCCCTCCAACGTTCTCGTAGCAATATACAAAAGGCTCCACGCCACCTTTGAACAGGTCCAGGTCGCCATCCCCGTCGAAGTCGCAGAAATGATCGAAGTGGCTGGCGTTTATCTCCCGTCGCTTGTACCCCTCACTGAAACGGTCGCCATCTCCAACAAGCCCGTGATAGCGCCGCGGTTTTCCGAGGCTTGACTTAACCGTGTCGAAATACACCGCGTAGGTCGTCAACGCACGGTCGG
>JABMQX010000561.1 GCA_013203085.1 bacterium
AAGAAGCAAAGGGATCCGGTTGTTATTGGGCAGGCGGGAAAGTCGTACAGCCCACTTGCCACCGAAACGAAGAGCAGTACCCACAGGGAGCGGGACACATTCTGTAGCATCAATAGCAAGAACCAATTGATGTTTCTACGGGCGAAATCAGACGGCGCGCTGGCACGCGAACGAGTATTTCCGTGTTCCAGCAGGTTCGCCAACGCTGGCTGGGTGAGACCATTTTGCACTGGCGCAATCACTTCCAACTTGCCAACAGTGCATCCAAATATCGCGCGACGGGTCCCCGCTGGAGGTATTGATGAGCGAACTGATTTCTATAGCTTCGCAGACACCCGTAACAACGTGTGTTCTCATCACAGCCGCAATTCCCACTTGCTCTTCTCTGGGCAGCTTCCAAGCAGGCTTTGAGTACCTCTTTGTCCTCAAGTCGAGCAACGAGGCCGGCACCACCTGGCACATTGTCATATAAGATAATCGGGGGTACCCGGAACTTCTCAGCATGCGCCACCGTTGCTGCGCTGCGATACGGGCAGTGGTGGGACCCCCGGTTCCCGGTTTACGGCACGGACAACGTCAAGGCTAATCCCTACGACTGGACGCGCTTTGTTCTCTGGGACAATCTCAAGGATATTGGCCCCATCCAGCTCGGCGATGCACAGATCCGAATAACCCCTGACGATGGCTTCGATGAACCCGGAATCGCCGATACGTCGGACACTTTCGCCGTTGACAATCGTTTCGTCACTCCCGGTCCCCCAAAAACCGAGTATCAGGGGCCGGATTTCATTGGCCTTTCGATTGACCGTGGAGGACTCTATCCGCCCTCGGAGTTCGCCATTTTCAACGCGACGTTGGAGAAGTACGTTGATGCGGAGGGGATGAGTGTTTCGGCCGATCCGGTGTGGCGAACCGAATTCGAATGGGCCGTCGTGGAGGTCAAAGGCTTGACCCCCGATACGGGGTATTCCTTTCAGGTCAAAGCGAGGGACCTGGCAATCGGACTGGAAACCGAACTCGGGCCGGCCTTGTTTGCCTCAACTACGCCGCTGGGAGCCTCTGCCGAGGCGAACTTGAACGGCGTCATTTTCCGGCTCGTGCTCGACAAGACGGTCTATCAGTTCGCCGAGCCCGTCAACATTCAATTCATCGTCACCAACACAAGCGCCACGACCTTCTCTCTGGAGTTTCCCAGCAGTTGCCAGTTCATTTACGAGGTGTACCAGGGAGAAAACCCCATCTACAAGCCTTACTACTGCTGCCTCATGGTTCTCACCGACCTCACTCTCCAGCCGCGAGAAACATACGTTTATTCCAGGACATAGAATCAGACGAAGTGCGTCGGCGAGTGCTCGAATCAAGGCTCCGTCTGGCCCGGTCGTTACACCCTTGTCGGATATCTGCTTGACCAGCCGACGCCTCGCCTGGCCGTCGAATTTGACATAACCGGTGAACCGAACAAAAAAGTGTCAGGACGCCTTCCAGGCGATACAACCCTCACCAAAGAAGGAGGACCCTATGAATTGCCCGACGATCTGATCGTGCTCGAGCGTGTGACCCTGGTCATCGAGCCGGGGGTGGAGCTTCTGTTTGATTACCGCCAGGGAGAAGCGAGCCGCCCGACGCAGGCAGCAGCGCGTGGAACAAAGAGATCCACTGAAGCCGTGCTTGACAACCAGGGAAGAGATGGCAATACTCTGGGCAGCCGGTGAAAGGGAAGCGGGCTCTGCTGGAGAGCAATCCCGCCGAAGGCGGGACTGGGTGGTGACGGATGTCCCTCCGGGGGAGTCGAGCAACTCCCCCACCCATCCTGCATCGGACATCCAGAGCCTCCCCCATGCCTCAGAAAACTCGAGGCTTCCACACGTGTGGAAGTAGCTTAACCGTGAAGCGGAGGTGCCCAATTCACGCTGAACCAACACACCCTCTCATGACTCCATCCGAGAAACTTAGCCAAACAGGCCATGCTAGGTCTTGGAAAACCTTGCTTGCCGTTGCGGCATATCTGGTGATTGCAGGTTATATAGTCCGTCTGTCCCGCAACCAGATAAACCCCGACGCGGTGGCGTACGTCCAAGTCGCGCGGCATTACGCCAGTGGCCGGTGGGACTTGGCGGTGAACAGTTGGTGGGGACCTTTGCTGTCATGGCTTTTAATTCCAGCGGTGTGGATGGAAATTGAGCCTCTTTTGGTGGTGAAGATCTTCGGTATTCTTTTCGGGCTCGGATTTGCATTGGCAGTTGCATCTCTTGTGGGAAAGATGAACGACAATGAGGGGCGCTTTCTGGGGTTTCTGGCGGCCTTGATGTTAGCATTGACCATGCTGCCCAGTCCGGTCACGCCTGACCTTTTGTTAACATGTCTCCTCACTTGGTACTTCTCCCTTTCCATAGGATTACTTGAACGAGCTCGGGCGTCTCGCGCTTTTGCCATGGGCTTATTGGGCGGAGTCGCCTACCTCACAAAAGCGTACGCGCTGCCGTTCGTGACGGTGCACCTTTGCTTGACATTCATCATGAAACGGTTGTTGGTCCGGCGTGGTCTCGCGCAAGGCCGGGCTCTTAAGCCATTCGTGGCAGCGCTAGCGGGCATGCTGATAGTCGCTTTGCCTTGGATAGTAGTTATAAGCGAGCACGACGGGACCCTCACATTCTCAAGTGTTGCTCGGTTCTCCCGAGCTTACAGTCCCATAGGCGTACGACGCGCGAGGCCGGCAGCTCAGATCCATCGCCCGCGCGCCGGACGAATCACATCACATGAGAATCAAGTAGAGGTGCGTGAGGGTCAGTCAGTTTGGTCGCCCTTTAAAGATGTTCGAGGAATCAAATACCAGCTTGTCACCATCTTCCGCAATGCTATCTTAGCTTTAGGGCACCTGAAGGCGGCGGATTCCTTCGGAATCTTGATGTGCGGACTGCTCGTCAGTGTGTTGTTGCTGTTTCCCTTGAGGCGGAGCTTTCTGGCTAAAGAAGGGATCTTGATGCTTTGGGCATCCGTCTCGGTCGGGGCTTACCTAGGCGGTTACATATTGACCGTCGTGTCCCAGCGTTACTTATGGCCAGTATGGGGCCTATTGCTTGGTTTATCCGTCCACGCGCTTGGAAGGCTTCACAGAAACCGTCATCCCCGTGGTTCCGACGATCATGCAAGACAAAACCGTGGTCCGATAGGCCCAAGAAGCGCGCCTTTTCGGCCGGCTATAGCGTTCCTTTTGCTAATCTCGATTGGGTACAACACATTGTTGACGATAGAAGATTGGCGAAGCTACAAGCGGGTGGAGCCAGATTGGCTCAGGAAATCGGCT
>JABMQX010000562.1 GCA_013203085.1 bacterium
ACCTTCGACTGAACCTTCATCCTCGACGACTTTATCTTCTTCTTCACAGGCGGAGTCCGTGTAAAGGCCGATCTTGTCGCTGTTCCAAGACAGGGCAACATCTCCCGCGGTGCAAGTCCGGAGAGTCAACTCTTGGATTCCGCCTTTCGCCATGAACGCACCGGGCTCCTCTTCGCCCCATTCGCGTACATCGTCGAGCCGGAGGTCAACGAAGCCGCGGACTTCGACTTCGTGCTCCAGACCGGTCAGAAAGTGAATCTCCGGAAGAGGGTAACCCGGCGTGAGGTACGTGAGGACGGCCCTGACTTTGACTTGTCCCTGGCAGACTCCTGCCATCGTACCTGTAAACTACCACCCCGTATACTTGCGTCTACACGCGACCTCACAGTGCGAGAGTTGACGCCGAAGGACATTCTTGCCTACGATCGCCGGGTCCCCGACCGTCACGGCCCCTGGTCTCGGTTGTGGCAATCCGGCGCCAGAGGTCCGCCGTCTTCTCTGGGTTCCTCGGGGGTGGGATGTTTGAGTTTTCGCCAGGCCTCTTCATCCGGCCATTTCGGCCAATCGTGGTCATCAGCGAGATCCACATGGACCCAGTCTTTTCTGGAACCGTTGTAGACGATGAATACGCATTTCCTGCCATCAGGTGACAGGTACCTGATGCCAAAGCGACGTCCACCGTATTCCTTCATCTGTGGGGGGATATCTTTGCTTTTGAGCTTGCCAATTTGCTGAAAGCCCCAATACCGGTCGCCTCTGCGATGCCTGCCAGCGAGGTAGAACGAGAGGGTACGTTCCTTCTGGAGTTCCGCAGCCTGGAACACGATTTCTGTGATTACCCGCCTCGTGATCATGGGGGAGACGAAAAGTGTCCTCTGCTCTTTCCAAAAGATCGGCGCCTCGCTGACGACGAACTCGAGGGGCTTCGCCTGTATAGCAAATCTGTCACTTTGCTTGATGCTGCGTGGATCTATCTTTTCATCCCAAGGCACAAAGGCGCCCCCGAGACCGCAACCGAACGTGTACCTTCCCGGTATGACGATCTCGAAGCGCAGCCGCAGGTCCCAACGCCAGGACTTCGACTGGCCCGGGAGGATCTTGGCAACTGCTATCTTCCCCCCCGGCTTAGCAGGGTCATAATAGGCTTCGCCGTGCAAATCCGAGTCTATGTCTTGTAGAAAACGCCCCTCAAAATCCTCCACCGACAGTTGCCACGCAGAACGCGCCGGGCGGATGATAGGCGATTTCGACCCGTTCGTTAGCTTCACCCCTACAGTGACTGGCTCTCCGGGAACGAAGATTTTACGCTTCGGTTCAAGGATGGTGAGCTTAACCTCGCCGCTCCGCGAATCGTCTTCCGCGAGGCAGTGGGACGCCATACTCACACCCAGGGCAAACAGAATCGCATGGGTTTTCATGAACAAGCACCTCCTCTTATCGCCATAGGAAACTTTTCAGGTCGATCTGACAGCGAGTCTTGTCGCAGAAATGCGGATCAGTGTGTCTCTCCACGGTCCAACGGTTGAGCATCAATACAGGCACATCCTGCGGGTCAGGCACGACCCCGTGATCGATCCATTTCTCTGTGCCGGCGTCCCACTCCCAGTAGTTGCCGTCGCTATTGTTCTGGATGATGACGTTACACGCGCACGGAGGCATCAACATACCACGTGGCTGGGGCTCCAGTGGCTGGCAAGGAGACGAAAAGGATAACCAAGAACGGAAGAATCAAATGATGAGTCATCGCGCATCCCTCCCCATGAAGGTACAGTGCCCTCACGTCCCATTAGAGTATACCACCACTCATTGCGGGTTTTCAAGGATGCGGTAGAAGCGGCGGGGCGCGACGGATGGCGGCACGCCCGTCAGCGAGCCGTCGTCTGTCCAGGAGTTGGTTGTATAGCCTCCCGACAAGACGCTATCGTCGGCGAGATGCCAGGTGAGGAGGTCATCGGAATAGAAAATTGAATAAGTCTTGTCTCCAACGGAGCTCCACGTCAGAGTGCTTTCATCCGCCCCCGGTCCCGGCTCCAACTCGTTGATGTAGTACTCATACGCCCCCATGTCCACGGTGAAGTTCTTTCCGCCATACATGATCCTTCGCATGCCCGCAATGTCCGTTTCCGGCAGCTCCGGGACGCTATTGTCTCCTGCGTCAATGCACGGCGAACCGGGCAACAACCGAAAATCCCGCTTCTCCGCATCCACGAACCCCGGGTCGCCGGCGTGTCTATGCCTTTCACAGCTCCACGGTCTGGCCACGCTGCGGAATTTGAACGTCCTTCACGCCGAGGTCACGGATCGCTTCCGAAAAAGGCTTAGCCTGATCCATCTCGCCGTGGACAACGTAGCATCGGCTGACTTTCGGTCCCATCTGCTTGAAGTAATCGAGAAGCTCGTTCCGGTCGGCATGGGCGCTGAGGCCGTTGATGGAGTAAACTTTCGCCCTCAGACGATATTCGTCGCCAAAGATTCGGATGGGCTTGCGGTGTTCGACGATGCGTCTCCCGAGGGTATTCTCCGCCTGGTAGCCGACAAACAGGATGGCGTTTCGCGCATCCTCGATGATGTGCAGGAGATGGTGAAGGATGCGTCCGCCCTCGCACATCCCCGAGGCGGAGATGATGATTACAGGTCCTTCGGCGTGGTTGAGCGCCTTGGAATCTTCCACATCGGCAGTGTACTTCAATCCCCGAAACGTGAACGGCTCATCCCCTTCGAGCACGATGCGGAGAGCCTCCGCGTCATAACATTCATCGTGCTTCTCATAGACGTCCGTCGCCCGGGACGAAAGAGGGCTGTCAAGAAAAACCGGAATGTGCGGAATCTCACCAGCGGCATATAGCTCCCTCAGAAAATAGACGACCTGCTGCGTCCTCCCGACGCTGAAAGCGGGAATGAGGAGTCTCGACCGGCGTTCGGCGGTCTCCGAAACGAGTTCTCTCAAAGCGCCCTTGACATCTTCTCGGGGAGGATGAAGACGGTCCCCGTAAGTGCTTTCGGTAATGAGGTAATCAACGTTGTGGACCACTTCGGGGTCTCTAAGGATGGGCATTTTTTTCCGCCCGAGGTCCCCCGTGAACAGGAGACGAGCGCTGTTTCCCTTCTCTTTCAAGTCAATAGCAGTAACGGCTGAGCCAAGGATGTGTCCCGCGTCGTGGAACGTGATTTCCAGCCCGGGAACAACTTCTCGCTTCGTGTCGTACGGCACGCTCTCGAAATGCTTCATTGCGCGTTCCACATCTTCCGGCAAAGCCAGAGGCTCGAAAAGGGTTTTCCCCTGCTTCTTTCGTTTCTTGTTGACGTAACGCACGTCCCTCAATTGAAGGTAAACGCTATCACGCAGCATGATGTCACAGAGGTCTTCCGTCGCGGGGGTGGCGAAGATTCTCCCCGAAAAGCCACGATTGACCAGAGTCGGGAGGTTGCCGCTGTGGTCTATGTGCGCGTGGGAGAGAACGCATGCGTCAATCGAGCGAGCATCGAATGGGAGATTGCGGTTTCGCTCGAATGCTTTCTTGCGCTTCCCCTGGCACAAACCACAATCGAGCAGGACACGACTACCGTTGATCGTGATGAGATGCATCGAACCCGTCACTTCACGGGCGGCTCCGAAGAAGGTGATCTTCATAGCGTCTTTCCTTTCTCTGAAAAGCGGTCAGTTTCCCGAACGAACGATTGATCTGCCTCGATGGCCGTCACCGCAGGTCCCTGTTAATCCCAGCTTCCTTGTGGCGTTCAGATTTCTCTTTTCCTTCCGGCCTAAGGATCCTTCGTATGCCCCGCCCCGGCGGCCTCATCACCTGATTCATCAATGTAGACAACGAACGTTAGCGCCATTTCGCTGTGCCTTCTGTTTTGTTTTCTTGCTCTCCCCCGTGCACCCTCATAAAGGCGTCCGGCCCATCCGCCTCATCTACAACGAGCTCAGCGTCCGAAGGTAATTCTCCGGAAAACCGATGTCGGAGGACCTCCCCTCGACGAGGTAGCCGAGGAAACCCTCCTCTCGCCGCAGCCGGTCCAGGCAAGGCGTCAATTGAAGCTCTCCACGCTTGGCATCAATTCGGCACGTCGTTCCAGCGCCCGAGGTAATCTCTCACTTTTTCAAGGAGCTGGCGGAGGTGTGTGTACGGGACGTTCTCGTCGTTTTGAAGCCTTCCCAGTATGATGCCGGGATGCCTCCGCTGGTTCTCCGCGAACCTGGTGATCTTTTGCCGAGAAAAATATGGAGCTGTTTCTCTGACGAACGACGAATAATCATCTCTGTTAATTAGCCAATCGCCCGCCATACGA
>JABMQX010000563.1 GCA_013203085.1 bacterium
GAAATTGACCTTGTGGCGGAAGTGTATGTGGGGCGGGCCCCGGTCAGCTCCACCAGACAAGTGGAGAACTTCGTCAGTAAAACGCTTCAGTACGAGATGGAGAGGTCTCCGAATCTCTCCCATGCGCTTTGGCTTGGGGAGGGATTGGACAGCAAAACGTGGGGAAGCGATTCCAAGGAGGAACTCGTCGTTCTCTTGCCCGAGAGCTTTGAGGTAATCAGGCTCTACGAAAAGGACGGGACGTTTTCCGTGGGTGAGGTGACGGCGGAACTGAACGATTCCCCTCACATCGTCAACCATCTTGGGCATTCCACGGAGGTGATGGTTCTCGAGCTGTCAAGGTCGAATGTGGACGACCTGAACAACCAGTTTCCCTTTTTCCTGTACAGCCAGGGGTGCGATGCAGGCGCTTTCGACTACGAGGATTCGATTGCCGAGCATTTCGTCAAGAACGAGCATGGCGCCTTTGCGGTTGTCGCCAATTCGCGCTACGGCTGGTACTCACCGGAGACGACGCTCGGCACGTCCCAGGCTTTCGACAGGGAGTTTCTGGCAGCGGTTTTCACCAAGGGCATCACCAACCTGGGGAAAGCGCTCCAGGAGTCCAAAGAGGCCAACATCGGAGACGTGCTCCAAACGGGCGCGACCCGCTGGTGCTACTTCGAGCTGAACCTTCTCGGCGATCCGGAGACACCGCTCTTCACGGCGACAAGCCGGGCGGTCCTTCAGTTGGATCAGGCGAGGTATTCCTCAAAGACTCCGATAGGGCTGAAGCTGGCGGATATGGACCTCAATACCAACCCTCTGGTGACAGAGCTGGCTGTAATAAGCGTCCGAAGTCCTGAAGACCTCGAGACCGTCTTCGCGACCGAGACGACCTCGAATTCGGGGGTCTTCGCGGCGGAAATTCCCCTGTCCACCGGTTCGCCTGCGTTCGACGGAATGTTGCAGGTGAGGGACGGCGAAATGGTCACCGCCACTTATGAGGATGCGGACGATGGGACCGGTTCCTCCCAGACGGTCACCGCAACAGCAATGATAGATGATTCGCCACCAAGCATATCCAACGTGCAACTGGCAGACGTGCGGGACACATGGGCAGTGATCGAATGGCAGAGCGATGAGCCCGCGACAGCGAGGGTGGATTTCGGCGTCTCGCCTCCTCTCGTGTCATCGGCGAGCAGCGACATCATTACGAAAACCCACCAGGTAGTTGTCGGCGGCCTGGAAAGTGAAACGTTCTATCATTTCCGTGCGGTTGCAACCGACACCGTCGGAAATGAGACAGTTGACGATAACGGTGGGGATTACTATTCCTTCAAGACCAAGCATCAGGTTTTCGTCTTTTCGGACGATGTCGAGGAAGGGAGCCCCTCAGCCGCAGGCGAATGGTCGTACGAGATCATTTCGGGCGGCGTCCGTGATTGGGCAATCACCACAGACGATTTTCGGTCCCAGACGGCTTGCTGGCACACCGATGACTATCCGTATCCATCGGCCAACGTCCTCGATACCCCGCTGATTGACTTGAGAGGGATGACCAACGCTCAACTTTCGTTTTGGCACAGGATGCTCTCGGAGACAGACTGGGACGGCGGCTTTGTTCAGGTTCAGAGGGACGGGACAGAAGATTGGTGTTTGCTGACACAGGAGCAGATGATGGAAGGGACGCCTTTTGTGCCGCTGAGCCCGGGCAATCCTTCCGGGGTAGTGCCGGGATGGAGCAGTGATATTCCCTGGGAAAGGGTGACCTTCGAGCTTTCCGAATTCGTGGGCAGCAAGATCAAGATCAGGTTTCGGATGGAGTCGGACGACAACACCGATGCCGGCGAAGGAGACGGCTGGTACATTGACGATATTTCGGTTGTGCGGGCCATGGGGACGGTGAATCTGGACAAGCTCTTTTACAAGATGGGCGACATTGTATCCATAACTGTTCTCGATGCTGCTGCAAACAGCGACTCCGAGCTTGTGGAAACGGTTTCAGTCGAGGTGTCAAGCACGGCGGAGACCGAGCCGGAGATCATCACGCTGGTCGAAACGGCAGCCGATTCCGGCACTTTTGTGGGAGAAATCGCAACGGCTAAGGCGAGTGTACCGAACGATGGCCAGATCGGGGTCAAGAATAACAGCACCATCATCGTCTCTTACGGAGAAGCGGAGCCCGCCACAGCGATTGCGGACCTCTCCTCGCCAGCGATAACAAGTGTGCAATCAACACAGGTAGCCGAATCTTCGGCGATCGTAAAGTGGACCACGGATGAAGAGTGCCGGGGAGTCGTGTATTACGGAACGGATGCGGCAGAGTTGAACCGGCTCGCATGGGAGGCGACACGGGCAACGGTTCACCAACTGACACTGTCGGAGCTTGAGCCGAGGTCAACGTATTATTTCAAAGTGGAATGCTTTGACAGAGCGGGCAACACTGCTCTGGATGACAATGAAGGAGAACTGTACAGCTTCCTGACACTCGGTTTCTCGCAAAGAGGGCTGATTGCGGAGGATACGGTATGGCGATATGTGGACGGGCATCCTTATGTCATCACCGGAAGTGTGTACGTGGGGACTGGGATGGACGAGAAGCCCGTGACATTGACAATCGAGCCGGGCGTGGTGGTTCAGTTCAAGACAGACAAGAGAGACCTCTTCGTCCGGGGAGGAATCGTCGCGCAGGGCGTCACGTTTGAATTCGACCTGTCGAGTGGAAGATCAGCGCACATCATTCTGGAGGAGCGCGCATCGGGTGTGATTGACCACTCGGTCATTTCGATTCTTGGCTCTTCTGAGGAGCTCTCGGGCGGCATCGAGTGTTACAGCTCCAATATCACGTTCACCAACAACATCGTCAGGAACGCGTATTACGGTTTTCACTGCCTTTCGTCATCGCCGACGATTTCCGGCAACTCCTTCATCGTTTGCAGATACGGCGTGTTCTGCCATGCCGCAGCCGGACGGTATTCCTCCCCGGAAATCGCGGACAACATCTTCATTGGGTGTACGTATCCGATGTTCTGCGAGCCGAGAGCGTATCCGGTTGTGTCGGGAAACGTTTTTCAGGGGAACAAGTACGACGGGCTGATCCACAGCTCGATAACAGGGGATACGCTCTGGCAGGGATACGATTGCCCGCAGCTTATCATCAGCGACCTGACGGTTCCGACGGGCAAAACACTCCTCATCACCCCCGGGGCGCGGATTCGTTTCGTGGAAGCGGGTGCGGACCTCTTCGTCGTAGGGAATCTTTACGCAGAGGGAGCGACGATAGAATTCGTGGCGCCGGCAGAGCCGCCCACGTCTCTCACTTTCTCCTCAGCGAGCTCCGGGAGCATTCGGAATTGCCGCATCATCGGAAAAGCTCCGGATGGAAGCTCGGTGGGCGGAATAAAGTGCCAGTCCTCCTCTGTTTCCATCACCGGCAATGTCATATCCAACACATACTACGGGGTCTTCTGTGAGCCCTCCCAATCCCCGCTGATTGCAAACAACACCATTGTGGGGTGCGAGTTTGGTGTTTACGGACCGGACGCGTCACCGACGCTCATCAATTCCATCCTGTGGAACAACGGGGATGACCTCGTCGGATGCACCGGCTCCTTTCTCGATACCGGAGATGGCGATGCTGGCGAGGGCAACTTCTCTCTCGACCCATTGTTCCGGGATGCCCCCAACGGCGATTTCCGGTTGCAGCCCGGTTCGCCGTGCATTGATTCGGGAACGAGCGAAATGGCGCCCCTTCTCGATGCCGACGGCTACGTCAGATGGGATGACCCCAACAACCCCAACGCTGGCGGCGGCTCGATGCCCTATTTCGATATCGGGGCGCGCGAATTCATCGTGGATGCCGACGCCGATGGTATCTCCGACGAATGGGAGAATGAAACCGGATTGAATCCGGCTGACCCCTCGGATGCCGACGCGGACCCCGATGTTGACGGAAAGTCGAATCGCCAGGAATACGTTTCCGGCACGGACCCGAACGATCCGTCTTCTTGCCTGAGAATCATCGGAGTGCTTGCGACCGAGGATGAAACCGGTGGAATCGCGATAGAGTGGCTTACCGTGAGCGGAAGGAGTTACACGGTTTTCTGGACGAGCAAAATGTCGCCGACTCGGGGGAGAAGCTCTCCCGCCGGGACTCAGATAGACGCGGCGCTCTCGGACCTGACGATGTGGAAGCCCTGCTCGGAGCTGATGGAAGGCACGGGAAATGTGCTGCACTTCCTCGATGTCGGCGGTTCCACAGGGAAACCGCCTTTGAACGACCTCCTCGGGCGCAGATTTTACCACGTGGGAGTCTGGTAGCGATTCCTGCCGAGCGGCTTATTCAACGGAACCTTTTTTCTGAAGGGAGGAGTAAGGGATGGTCGAAAACTTGTATCGTAGGGCGGGGGCATTGTGCTCATTGGTCTTTGGCTTATCGTGCCGAAGGGGGACCGCACGTGCCTCTATGGAAACACACACCATGAACTCTCCGAAATATCCCGATTATAAGAGAAATATCTGGCGTGACATGAGCGGGTATCGCAAATGGATTCTGTTGACAGCCGTGGCAATACTCCTGATGCCCGTTCTCAGTTGGCCCGGGGCCACCGCGGCTAAAACGCTTGAAATCGGGGAGAGCGCGCCCCCCTTCAATCTCCCCGGTGTGGACGGGCGAAACTACAGTCTGAAAAGTTTTGCGAAGGCGAATATCCTTGTTGTCGTTTTCACCTGCAATCACTGTCCCACAGCCCAGGCATACGAAGACCGGATTAACCAACTGGCAAAGAATTACAAGGACAAAGGCGTCGCCGTGGTCGCCATTTCGCCGAACGATCCTAAGGCGCTGCGCCTCGATGAGCTCGGTTACTCGGATATGAACGATTCGCTCGAGGACATGAAAATCCGCGCAAAGGACAAGGGATTTGCCTTCCCCTATCTTTATGATGGAGATAAGCAGGAGTGTTCCCTCGCTTATGGCCCGGTCTCAACCCCCCATGTGTTCATCTTCGACAAAAAACGTGAGCTGCGCTACGTGGGTCGGATTGACAACTCTGAGCAAGCCAAACGAGTCAAGTATCGCGACGCCCGCAACGCCATTGACGCCCTGCTGGCGGAGAAACCCGTTCCTGTCGAAAAAACGAAGACCTCTGGGTGTTCTATTAAGTGGTCGGCGAAGCGTGGGTCTGTGACAAAAGCCCTCGAGCGTTGGGCGAAGGAACACGTCGCTTTGGAACGGCTCGATGAAAAGGGCATAAAGGCGCTTGTCAGAAATGACTCGGGAAAACTGCGGTTAATCAACGTCTGGTCAACCCGGTGCGGCCCTTGCATGGAAGAATTCCCGGAACTCGTCTCCATTAACCGGATGTACCGAAACAGAGATTTTGAATTGATTACCATCAGTGGCGACTTGCCCGAGAATGAGGATAAAGTCCTTTCATTC
>JABMQX010000564.1 GCA_013203085.1 bacterium
ATGCCGATGGTGAGCGCCATGAACGTCTGCGCCAAGAGGA
Organism: bacterium; assembly: GCA_013203085.1. Classification (GTDB taxonomy): domain Bacteria; phylum Auribacterota; class JABMQX01; order JABMQX01; family JABMQX01; genus JABMQX01. The sequence goes on from JABMQX010000564.1 coordinate 41, forward strand.
TCCACGGGCGACGTCGCCCCATCGGGAGAAACTGAAACCGATCTATGACCGGCCCCCAGACCCACTTGAACGCCCACGGCCAGGTCGTCATCGCCAGAATGTTTCCAATTTCGGCGACGCCTAACCCCCTCTCGGTCAAATAGGCCTTCAGCGTGATCGTAACAAAACCAAAAGGAATTCCCTGCGCCACGTATAGGGCGCACAGGATCGCGAGTCGTACTCGTGGGTTGTCAGATAGGTTCATATGCGGATATGCGGAGCTTCAGTTCTATTGGATGAATTGTTCAACTTCTGTGTTTATGCTGATCGTATCAGTCAGTTGGTTCGGGCGGCCAGGAAAAAGTGGGCGCCTTCTTCCGGTCGAAGCCCTCCAGATGTCCGGGTTGTTTCCGCCGGGCGGGCCGCTGATAGCGCCAGTGGACCTCGCCGAGCGTCTCGGCAATCAGCTTCGCAAGATCCGGGTCGTAGGCCCGGAGTTCCTCTCGCGTATCCACATGGTTATGACAGCGGTCGGGTGGGCGGTTGGTGTCGAACCAGGACTGCACTCCTTCTGCCCAGTATTCGCGCCGGTTGGTCGCCGCATATGTGCCCTTCCAAAGCCCTTTCTCCATCGCTTTCGCATACGCCTTCTTCAGCTTGCGGTCGAAATCCTTGTCAATGAAGTTCAGCCCCAATTCGTGGATCGTGTGGGCAAATTCGTGGACGAGGATGTTCTCCGTCTTATAAGGATCACCCGGATAGCCGAGCAGGTTTTCTTCCCCGCAGCTCACGACAGGGATTTCCGGTGTCCCGCCGAGGCCGCGAGCCCGTTTATCCCAGAACTTCTTCGGCCTGAGGCGGCTGTGCTCCGGAATGTCAGTCGTGAGCTCGCCGGCAGCCATCACCGCCAGCCGGAGTTTGTTCCGAATCAGCGCCGCACGAATGTCCGGACGATTCGCCAGCATTTGGCTGACAAGGTAGGCTGCTTCGAGCAATGCGAAATCTGAGACCTTTTCAGAACTCACAACCGGAATCCCATCAGCACTGACGTATTTCTTGTAGAACGGATTGAGATGAAGTGATTTCGGCGGAGCCGCGACAGGTGATAGATGATCTGCTAAGTCGGCGCCTTGTGATTGGGACGCAGGCAACCCACAAGCGACCGCGGCCATCACCACTATGACAGTGCAACTCACTTTCAACATGTTCGACCTCTCGGTGCCTCAAGCAGAACGGCAAGACGCTTGAACCTGAGTGCTCTGTTCCGCCGCCTGACGCTCGAGCGTCTCGCGCTACTCAGGGCTACCTTTCCTGTAAACATTCCAGTAGATCGCGTACCGCTCGCCGAAGAGCCGATAATACGGTATCAAGGTGAAGTTCTTCTCTTGTCCCGTCGTGCGGAACGTGAGCGGTTCACCTTTCACCCGCTTTATCCAGGCGTCCGGCTTGTTGATATCGCCCAGCAGCAGCGGGGCCGTCGCCTTCGGCGCGATTGGCGCGGAAGTCCAGGGCGTCGAAGATGGCGACGAGTTTGGAAAGACGGTCCTGCATCTCCTTGCCGCGCCCGAGCTTGTCGCCGTCGTTGAAGTCGGCCTGGTCGATGACACCCTTAAGGTCGTTGGCCTCGGCGAGCTTGCCGATGATCTTGTTGATCTTGTCGGCGATCTCCTTGTCGCAATTGCGCCTGACCACGACCATGTCCGCGAAGCTGCCGCCCTTGGGCACCTCAATGATCGCGCCGGGCTTGCTGGCCTACTTGTCCGAGACGTACTTCATGAACAGGAGCGTGAGGACGTAGTCCCTGTACTGCGAGGCGTCCGTGCCGCCACGCAGCTCGTCGCAGCTGCTCCAAAGTGAGCTGTAGAGTTGGGAGTTTTTCAGGGCCATCGTTTAACCTTCCCGTGGGTGCTTGGCGCCAGTCTTTCCCTTTGCATAACGCTCACGTTGAGCTGCGGGACCGCAATGCATCCGGACTACACCGAACCATCCGATCCCGGAATATCCTTTTAGGTGCGAGCAAGACATTCAAAATCGCGCAGTCCCGTCATGCTCCAACGTGAAGTTATACAACTCGTTCAAAACGAAGGGCATCGCCATTGTTCTCAACTCGTGCCGCGAATGTTGTCCAACCGCTCGGACGTGATGGCGAATCTGGGATCTCGATGACATAATAGGTCGTGTTTCCCCAGTCCACCGTGCAGGTGGAAATATCGCTGCAATACTCCTTTAGGCGGTTGAGTGTATTAAATTCTCGATGAAGAGATACTTGAAGGGACAACGTATCGTCATCAGTCCAGAAAGCTCACCTAGCAACTCCCTCGGATTTGATTCGCATTCCGCTATCATGATTGGAAGCTTCTTACCGCAGTGCCAATTGCCTTCTGTGTACAATGCGAAGTCTTGGTAGCGCTCGAAGCTATACCGGTCAGGGGAGAACGAACCGGCATTCCCTTCGGCCTCAGTATATCGTTTTGCAAACAAGTGGAAACCGCCCGCCTCACGACCAGATCCGCCTTTTCCAAGCATTGGCGTTTGGCGAACTGGCGTTTTTGTTCCGGGAACCGTACGCCTCTTGCTCCAATCTCTGGAGAAACCAGCGGTCCTTGACAGAGTTTCAAAGGCGTCGTCCAATGCATGCATCAATTGACGATGGAATTCAACGGAATCCCAAATCGGTGATGGAAATGGCTGAGTCATCTTAGGTTCGGTCTCCTATTCTTTCATTTGTTTCTCAAGCTCTGTTTTTCGGTCTTGAAGTTCTTTCAATCTGTTCTTCAGGTTGGCAATTTCTTTCTTGATCTGGCGGAGTTCTGTCTGCGTCTTGGCGCTGGTCAAGCGGTCGGACCCGAGCTCCTCCGCGATGTACTGCTCAAGTTGACTCCTCAATAGCCTCAGATATGGATTTCCCCAGATCGCCCCTTGTCGGTATTCGAGTCGGCCGGCCTGAATGCCTTTTACGATGAAGTCCCGGCTCACCCCGTATTCCGTTTTCGCCGTTTTGTCACTGAGGGTTGCCCCTTTGCGATTCCATTCACCGTATTCCGCCATACGTCATCTCCATGGCCGAACTAGTTATTCTACACAAAATCTCCGTTTGCCGGGTATGGATCACCCCGAAATCAGATATTTTAGTTTCGGCGCCCGGGTAGTCAAGCGGAATTCGATGAAAACGGTAATCCCTCAGTTCTGGGGGGAGATGAACTCACCGCAGAGAGAGCGGAGAGCGCAGAGGAAAAACATGGATGTCTCCGA
>JABMQX010000008.1 GCA_013203085.1 bacterium
AAAAAACGTTCTTCCCAGCCGGGGCCGTGGCGCGGTAATCTTACTCATCCTCTTTCTGCGTGGCGTGGGCCACAGACAGGTCATCGCCAAAACAGTTTTCCTGAGCGGCGGGGCTTCCTCGTTCGGGAATCTCCAAGTCAAAATGCAAGCAAGGAAAGGAGTGAGTTATGTTGAAGGGACTGATTGCCGTCATATGCGCACTGGGTCTCATTGGGCAGGCAGGCGGAGCCGAGAAAGCGAAGCAGCCTCGCAGGCTGCTCTACGTCGTTCAGACGAAAGGCTACCACCACGCCAGCACGGAAACTTCTCTCTCGGCCGTTACGACCTTGGGACGGAAGTCCGGGGCATTCACGACGACGATAACGGACGATGCCTCCATCATCACCGCTGATCTGCTCAAGAAATTCGACGCCGTGATGTTTTTCACAACGGGCGAGCTTCCCATGAACGACTCGCAGAAGAAAGCGTTCATGGATTTCATCAAGTCCGGCAAGGGCTTCATCGGCATTCACTGCGCCACTGACACGTTCTACAAATGGCCAGAATACGGCGAGATGATCGGCGGTTACTTCGCCGGCCATCCCTGGCATCAGGACGTTACGATCAAAATCGAGGACCCTCATTTTCCCGGACTGAATTTCCTCGGAGACTCCTTCCGGTTCAAAGAGGAGGTCTATCAATATAAGAATTGGTCCCGCGACAAGGTTCACGTCCTCCTCAGCCTCGATAACAGCTCCGTGGATGTGAACAAGGGGAGGCGAGCGGATAAAGATTATGCCATTGCCTGGTGCAAGAAACATGGGAAGGGGCGAGTCCTGTTCCAGGGAATGGGACACGAGCCGGACGCATGGAAGGACAAACACTTCCAGAGGATGATTCTGGATGGAATTCGCTGGGCGATGGGTGACCTCCCGGACCGCGTCCCCATAGAAAACCCGACCAAATAAGAATTCGGTCTCTATATCCGTTGACCGTTCACCGCAGAGGACGAGGAGCGCGTTCGAGGCGCTGGTTGCGTTCCTCCACTGCGATCATTCTCCCTGCGGCCGTTCTCCGTGTCCTCTGCGCTTCCTGGCTGTCTCTTTGACATCGCAGTCGGCTCGGCAGAACTGGCGCCGAGGGGGAGGAGCGACTGTAATGACCAGAGATGAGAGTATTTGTCTGCAGCGCCTTCCCCCGCAACACGACGGAGATACCATATGGCGACAAAGGGCGTCGTTCCTTTCCAGCTCCTCAAGAGGTCGCGAGGAGTCCTCTTTGGACTGATTCTCTCCGCGAGCCTGGCCGGCGAAGGCTGGGCGGCTCTTTCCGGCAGCACCGAGCGAATACGGGATCTTATCGCCAAGCACGATTTCCCCGCCAGCGACCCGGCGATGGACACACGCCAGCAGTTCATTGTCTTCTCCCCCGATCGGCGCTTTTCGAGGGAGCTCCTGGGCGAAGTCATGACGCTGCGGCAGAGAGTCTATCACTTCTTCGGCATCTCAAAGATATGGGATCAACCCGCCTTCATCCTTATCTTTCCCAGCAGAGAAAAATATGGATTGCGGAGCACCGGAGGGGCCGCCATACAATTCAAGTACCACGGGCAGAACGTCCGGATCATCGCCTCCTATCTTCAGGAGCGGTTGAAGGAGAGGATTCTTCCCCACGAAATGGTTCATTTTCTCATCGCGGACCTTTCCGCGGTTGGAAGCGCCCGGGGAGGAAAACCTCCCGAGCTCCCGATATTCATCAACGAGGGCATCGCAGAGTACTTCACCGCCCACACCGCAAGGCGAATCCTCTTCGAGAAAACTATCTGGGAGACATTTCAAGCGAGAAAGCTGGAACCCTTCAAGAAGATCGTAACCTCGACCGAAAGCTGGATTGAGGCACTGGCGCCGGGAGAGACCTCGCGGGTAAAGCACGCGCAGGGTTACAGCATCATCTCTTTTCTGGCTTCCCTCCCGGGCGGCAACCTCAAGCTCAGGAACTACGTCATGAGCTACGGGACCTTGGCGAATCGGGTCCCTCGCGAATCCGCATCACTGAGGGCCTTTGAAATGGCCTTTCGCCAGGACTATTCCTCCTGGCAAGAACTTCAGAATAGGTGGCACCAGTACATCCGCGAGAGGCAGATGCTTGTCGTAGAAGCGGAGTCGGCGTCCGTCGCGGACTCCTCAGGCGAGAAATGGGAAATCAGGAGCGCTTCTAAGGAAAAACTTTCCTTCAGCGGAGGAAAAGAACTCTTATTCCATGCCAGCGACACAGGGAGCTTTCTGACGCTTCAAACCATTATGCCCAGCGCCGGAACTTACGATGTCTATGCAATCTACACCCGCAGCCCGCAGGGAGGGCGATTCCGCCTTGCTATAAACGAGAAGCAGTTTCGAGGAATCTTCAACGGTTACGCAAACAAGAAAAGGCTTTGCGAGCCGGTCTATTACGGGAAATCCCTTCTCGCCGATGGACCGATGACGCTTCGCTTTTCTCTCGTCGGAAAAGAGGCGATTTCCGGGGGGTTCGAAGTCGGCATGGACTGCATTCTTTTTCGCAGAGACGCCCGCCCGGAGCAGAGAAACTAAGTACTGCCATTCGCAAATACGTTCACATACGGTGCTCTGAAAAAAGGACTCCTTTGACGGGATAGTCAGGACATACAGGATCGGCGCCAAGCCATCTGGTGAATCTTGTCAATCCTGTCAAGAATCTTTCCAGCAGGATAACAGGATGGACAAGATCACAGATGATCAACTTTGTCCTGTTATCGCGATCGGAAGGAATGCGTCACCGAACTTGTGAATCGGAGCACTAAGTAGCCGCCCTGTTCCGGGCCGAGGTGATACCCTTTCTCACAGGTTGGCTGCCGAGCAGACACTCCCTCCTCCTCTGGCGTCAAAACCATCGGGCGAAAGCGCCCACCCCTCAAGCGAAAAACCCCTGCAGCCGGACAAAAACGAAAAAATCAGTCCAAACAGGGCATAGCAGGTTTGGGGAAAGGTTTGTCATGGGGAGATTTCTCTGCGCGTGGCCTACCATGCCCTTTCTAAGATATATAGACCTTGCATCAGGGGCACACACTCCCCTCCTGAAATACTTCACCCTATTAGACGCATCAACCGGCAAAATGTTTCACGAAAAGGTTCGGAAAGACAATTTTTTTCGATGAGTATCCCCGCGAAGGCGCCCCGGCGCCGAAATCCTTCAGATCTCCTCCCTGCTCGCAGCATCCTATCCAGGAGAGGCCTGGAGCCAGACCTTCCGCCACAAGAACTCTCTCAGCCGGGCCGGCGGAGCCTTAGGAGCGCCCGCGTTGCCCGCCGTGCCGCAACGCAACTTCGTTCACCATCTCCGCGGACCCGCTACTTTCCTTCCTCCTTCTGCTTCTTCAGGAGGACATCTTTAGTTATCAGCTCCAGCTCTACCAGCTTGATTCGCTCG